>JAFQUL010000072.1 GCA_017408535.1 Clostridia bacterium | reverse complement strand
AGTAATTAATCACGTTTTGTGCATAAATAAAAAAGAAAATGTCTATTGTAAAGAATTTAATGATGTGGTATAGTACAGTCAAAGAAGTGGAATACAAAAAATTCTGCGAGGAAGGAAGATTTAAACTATGAAAATATCTAAGCGTATACTCTCTCTTTTACTTGCGTGTCTGTTCTGCCTTGGATCTCTTGTTGCCTGTTCCGGCGGTAACGTACCTGTAGACGGTACTACATCCTCGGACACCACTCTCCCTGAAGAGACAACTGCTCCGGTAGAAGATGAAAAATGGCCCGAGATAGAGGGTACCGTTATTTACGTAGATGCAGCTGCCGAGGATGGCGGCGACGGTACTGAAGAGGTACCCTTTAAGAGCATACCCGAAGCACAGGCTAAGATCCGTGAGATAAAGAACGGTGAGGGCCTTCCCGAGGGCGGTATTACCGTTTTGCTTGCTCCCGGAGAATATTCTGCCACCGAAACCATTAACTTTACTTCTGAAGATTCAGGTACAGAAGATTCTCCTATCAGATACCTGTCTGCTGAGAAGAGCGGTGCGGTATTCACAGGCGGAATCAAAATCCCCGCGTCTGACTTTTCTCCTCTTGACGATGAAGAAAAAGCTCGTATAAACGACGCGGCGGCAAAGGACAAGGTTCTCAAAATAGATCTTACTAAATACGGAATTCCTGCAGGAGGAAGTGTAGACATTATCGTTAACAAAGAAAGACTTTTCCCGGCACGTTATCCGAATGTAAGCGCTGAGGATCCCTATTTGCGTGCTGTAAACGGTGTTGATGATATCACGTTTGATATCTTTGCTTTTTCTGAGTTTGAGGAGCAGGCAGCTCCTATAAAGGAACGCGGTCTTAACTGGGACGTAAACGGTCTTTACATTGCCGGTTATCCGGGAGTTGATTGGTATTTCGAGCGGAAAAGCGTAACGAGCTTTGATCCCGAACTCCTGAAGGTATCGCTTGCATCAGCGCCGGTTTACGGTATCAAAACACTGGGTAGATTCTATTTCTATAATATTTTTGCCGAGACAGATGAGTTCGGTGAATATTATTTAGACAGTAACAGTATGACACTGTATATCTTTCCCCCCGAGAATTTTGAAGACAGTTATGCAGAAATTATGATCTCTTCATCTAATTTCATCACTGCCGATAACGTATCATATCTCAGCTTTGACGGAATTAAATTTACTTCAACCAAAGGCAACGGCCTTGTACTTAAAGGCGATCATATTACTGTCGAAAACTGTGAAATATCAAATATAGGATCGACAGCGATCACGGCTGAAGGATCTGACATAACAATACAGAATAACGAAATATATCAGGTAGGTACACACGCTATTTCAGTACGCGGCGGCGTAGTAGAGACTCTTACACCTGCAAATATTCTCATTTATAACAATCATATCTACAAATGGGCACAGGTACACAGAACGTATCAATTGGCCGCATACATCAGAGGCTGCGGCATTACTGTCTCCCACAACGAGATGTACGATGCCCCACATATCGCTATCCTATACGAAGGACCTAAGAACGTTATAGAGTACAACGAGATATATAACGTATGTATGGAGACCGGTGATTGCGGCGCAATTTACGCAATGCGCAGCTTTGAATATTACGGAAGCATTGTGAGATATAATCTTATCCACGATATTGGCGGACCTGGCACTGCGGCACTGGGAATATACTGGGATGACGGACTGTCAGGGCAGACCGCATACGGTAACATTATCGCAAACACTTCTTCCGGTGGTATGAACATCGGCGGCGGACGTGATAATGTCATCGAGAACAATATCTTTATAAACTGGGCATTCGGTGATCACGGTATCCAATACGATAACCGCGCGCGAAACTATGCAGACGATATCGGCAGCGGTCAGGAAGAGCAGACTGTCAATATGGCGAACAGACTTGCAGAACTTCAGAAACAGCAGGAGTGGCTTGATGCATTCCCCGGGTACGGAGATATCATTCCCTATACCTACGATTACGCCGGTGACCGTGACGATCCCAGACTTTCCTGTAATGCGGCAAACGCGGTAATTCTCAACAACATTACCTGCAGGACCAGCTCGGCTCCGACTTACACAAGCTACATTTCAATTCTTTTTGAAATTGAAGACGAAAGAATGAATACGGTATTTGAAGGTAATTACGAAGTACAGGATCCCGATCACGTCTTGTTCCCTGGTTACGAGAACGGTGATTATACTCTTGCAGAAGATGCAGAGCCATACAAGACCGGCTTCGTAAGAATACCGATAGAAGAGATAGGTCGTATAGTTAACGATTGATTCAGAATACAGCACAAGTTAAAACAGCACTCCGAATGCGTCGCATTCGGGGTGCTGTTTCTGTTATTTACTAAGCTCATTATATATGCGAAGGGTATCGATCCCATCGCTATTTCTGCCGGTAAAGAAGTCATAGGCAAGCACGCCCTGCCAGATAAGCATATAAAGACCGGGAACGGTAATGAGTCCTCTCTCTGCGGCTTTTTTATCAGTGCAGTCTCTCTTGGATTATATACCGCATCAGCCACCGCCGCATCTGCGGGAAGAGAGTCAACAAAATCGAGAGAATCAAACTCAGCCGAACCGTGCATACCACAGCTGGTAGCGTTTATCAGCACGTGGCAATCGGCGGTATATTTATCGGCCTCCGAAATGGCTCCGGTCACGATCTCTGTTTCACATCCGCAGCTTCTCAGCATTTCCACCACCGGCTCAAGAGATGAGATAGTACGGTTAAGTACCGTGAGCTTCTTTACGCCCTCCCTGCAGATAGAAAGCGCTATACTTCTTGCAGCTCCTCCCGCACCCAGAAGGATAACGTTTCTGCCGGTGACCTCGCCGCCCTTTTCTCTTATAGCAGCCACCATTCCCGCACCGTCGGTGGTGATGCCGCTGAAACTTCCGTCAGCCTCAATTCTCACGCTGTTTACCGATCTGAGTATCTCTGCTTCAACTGATATATTCTTGCAAAGTCCTGCCATCTCAGTTTTAAGAGGCATGGTACAGTTGAATCCGTCTCTCTTCTCGCTGACAAGGCTCT
>JAFQUL010000071.1 GCA_017408535.1 Clostridia bacterium | reverse complement strand
GATGATTAAAATAACCGACGGATCGGTATATTCGCACGCAAATACCATCCGCCGCGGGTATGTGACTCTTTTGTCGGGAGTGAGAGTCGGGATATCCGGGAGAGCGGTATTTGAAAACGAGGTACTTACCGGGATAAGCGACGTTAGCTCATTATCCTTCCGTATTCCGCGTGCGGTGAGAGGGTGCGGTGACTATATCGCATATCTTCTCGGGAGAGAAAGGTACAAACATGGAATTCTTATATACTCTCCTCCCGGTGGAGGGAAGACCACGGTTTTACGTGACGTGTGCAGAATACTGTCCCTCGGTGACAAACCGCTGAGAATAGCGGTAATTGACTCACGGGACGAGATCTGTCGGGGTGAGAGCTTTGGTACTGTGGACGTGCTCAGCGGCTTCGGACGGGCAGAGGGGATAGAGATAGCCGTCAGGACTCTCTCACCCCAGCTGATCGTCTGTGATGAGATAGGCTCGGGAGAGGATTCTCAAGCCATCCTTTCTCTCAGACACAGCGGAGTACCGCTGCTTGCCTCGGCCCATGGAGACAGTCTGAGAGAGCTTCTCACCAGACCCTTTATCGGGGAGCTGCACAGTGCGGGGATATTCTCCGGATACGTGGGGCTTGAACGAACCTGTGACGGTATCGGTTATAAATACACTTCACGGAAAGAGGCTGTGAGATATGACAGTTAAGCTTTTGGGGGCTGTGTTTGTTGCGGCGGCGTCTCTTATTATGTCAAACTATCTTTGCTCACGTCTTGGCCGTGAACGGGACGAGCTTGAGGGTTTTATCGCCCTTATCAGCCGTATCAGACTGGAGATATCCTGCTTTTCAAGACCTCTGTCAGAAATATATTCTGAGTTTTCCTCTCCTTCGCTTGACACTGTGGGCTTTACCGAGGCACTGAGAGCAAGAGGCTTTTACGGTGCTGTCTGCGAAAGTGCTTCCGTGCTAAGCATCTCGAGGGAGGCAAAGGAGCTTCTCATATCCTTTTCCGAGGATCTGGGTCGTGGGTACAGTGAGGACGAGATAAAAAGGTGCGATCATCTGCTCGCATCCCTTGACGGAGAATATAAAAAATGTCTTGATGCTCTGCCCGGCAAGAGTAAGCTGATAAGAAGCCTTTCTCTGACCTTCGGCATAAGCGTGATCATAATCCTTATTTAGGAGGAGCTATGGATATTACTCTTATAATAAAGGTAGCAGGGGTGGGATTGCTGGTATCTGCGGCATATCAGGTACTGGCCCGTTCGGGGCGGGATGAGCAGGCAATGCTGGTATCGCTCGCCGGGGTGATAATAGTTCTGTTTATGCTGATAGGGGAAATATCCCGTCTTTTTGACTCTGTCAGACAGACCTTCGGTTTCTGACTATGAGTGTTATCGGTATTTGCGGTGCAGTAATATTGGCACTTGTGTCCTCCGCCGTAATAAAGAGCACAAGACCTGAGTACTCGGTTTTTCTGTCGCTGGCGGCAGGGATTCTGCTGTCACTGGTTACCCTCGCCGCTCTTCGGCCTCTGTTTGAATATATTATCTCTCTCGGGGAGAAAAGTGCCTTTTCCGGGTATACCGCAATACTGCTCAAGGTCATTGCCATTGGCTTTCTCACCGAGATAACCGCCGGTATCTGTACCGATGCAGGTGAGAGCGCTCTTGCCGAGCAGGTGGGCTTTTTCGGTCGGGGAGAGATATTGCTCCTCTCATTGCCGCTGATCCGTGACGCAGTGGAGCTGGCAGGTAGAATCGCAGGACAGTAGAAAAGGACGGTCGGTAAAAATGAGAAAGATATTCACCTCGGCTTTACTTATACTGTGTTTCATCTTTTGGGGGTCTCCGGAGGTAATGGCCGCAGAGCCGGTCCCGGGAGAAGACTTCTCCTTTGAGGGACTCTCTGACTATATCCCGGAGGAGGTACTGACAGAGCTGCCGGAGGAGCTCTTTTCTCTCAGAGGTACAGAGGCGGCAGAGGCGGTGGACAAGCTTCTTGACCCGGGGAAGATAGTCTCTCTTATCCTGTCGGCGATTACCTCCGTTCTTCCCGGTATGCTGTCGGGAATGATGGGTATTATCGGAGCGGTGATACTTGCCTCTGCCTTCAGAGGGCTTTCAGCATCTCTCTCTAACCGTGCCGCCGCACCCTCGGTGGAACTTGCCTCGGGACTTGTTACGGTACTGATACTGTTTTCTTCAGAGAGGGCGGTTTTTGAATCTGTAAAGCTGTATCTTGACAGGCTGATATTCTTTATGAACGGAATGCTTCCCACAATGGGCGGAATATATCTTCTCGGCGGTAATACAAGCAGTGCGGCGGTACACAGCGGTACTACTATGCTCATCCTTACTGCGGTAGAAAACGGAGCGGCATATCTGCTTATGCCGATGCTCAGAGTGTGCTTTTGCTTTATTCTCATAACTGCACTTTCCGGCGGTGCTTTGCGGACAGAGGGGATAATGCGTGCAGTCAAAACGCTGTATACCGGGTTACTCGGAGTTGTAACGACGGTGCTTGTGACCGTACTTGCTTCAAGAAATATCATCTCGGCGGCAGGTGACACCTTTACCGTGCGGACGGCTAAGCTGGCGGTAGGGAATCTGATACCGGTGGTAGGCGGCAGTATCAGTGATTCGCTGGGTACTATCTCCGCAGGGTTGACGCTTATAAAAAACGGTGCAGGAATCCTCGGGATAGTCCTTATCCTGATGATAACCCTACCGATGACGGTAACTCTTCTGTGTAACGGAATCATACTCAGCTTTTCTGCCTTTGCGGCAGATGTGCTGGGGTGCGAAAAGGAGAAAAAGATGATCGAGGAGTGCAAGGAGCTGTCCGGACTTGCCCTTGGACTTTCATCCATGGCGGCGGCGGTATTCATTCTGTCTGTAGTGGTGTTTGTCAGCACCAATCTTGCAATATCGGGGGGATGAGACTGTGGGTGATGTTTTTGAATACGTTTATTCTCTTGTTCTTGCCTCTGCCGTGGCAGGAGTGCTCAGCCTCGTCGCACCTTACGGCGGCAAAGCGGTGGGTAAGGTTATAAAGTATCCTGTCGCTCTTGCGGTAATTCTTGCGGTACTTGCTCCCCTGTCAGGTATATTTCCTAAAATAAATGATATCGATGCCTCCGGCATTACGGAAAAGCTCACCGCTTCCGATCTCAGTTTTTCTGAGGAGAGAAGTACCCTTGACTACGTGATAGAGAGGGGCAGGGAAAGTGCCGAGGAAAAGCTACGGAGCATGGTCTCAAGCCGCTTTTCGCTTTCAAGTGAGGATATCTCTGTGTCGCTTGTGCTGTCAGAGGAGCTTGAGCTTGAGAGCGTCAGCGCGGTGCTGGGCTTCGGTGCATTTGGAGTACCGAGAGACGAGGTTGAGGAATATCTCGGAGATATTTGCGGATGCAGTATTTCCGTGACATATAAATAAAGGAGGGATAGCGTATGGAGGAAGAAAAGCTGAAGGGATTTTTTTCGGGAAAGAAGCTGTACCTGACTCTTTTTCTGGGAATAGCTGGGATCTTACTGATAATTCTCGGCAGCAGCGGATTTCTTTCGGGACGGGAAGAAAAAAAGATCGATATAAAAGAGAGTGAAACGGTATTCAGCTATACAGAGTTTCTTGAAAAAAAGGTAGCGGGGATGGTGTCACGGATGTGCGGTGGGGAGGTATCGGTGCTGATAACTCTCGATTGCTCCTCTGAGTCGGTCTATGCCGGAAATATCAGCGAGAATACCGGTACGGGTGTCACCGAAAGGGAATATCTGGTGCTGTCCGGGGAAAGTACAGAGGAGGGGCTGTTCTTAAAGGAAATATATCCGAGGATACGCGGGATAGCGGTGGTCTGCCCCGGTGGAGGGAATACCGGCACACAGCTTGAGGTAATAAAAATGCTGTCGGTGGCATTCGGTATATCATCGTCTAAGGTGTCGGTATCCGGGACGGGATAATTTGTCCTTTGTTTTGTGATAAAGCCGCAACGTCCGTCATATACATTAAGCAGATAATAAAAGTACAAGAAAGGGGCAGTACTTAAAATGAAATTTGAAAAACAGTTAAATTACCTAAAGGGAGTCGCTGTAAAGATCGGCAAGAGAAACTTTATTATAATAGGCTCGGTGCTTCTTATCGGTATTACGGTATGTCTTAACTTTATGCTCTTTACCGGTGAGAAGGAACCGGCACCCGTGCTTGATCTTACGAACACTCCCATATCCGCAGAGGGAGAGGATGGCGGCGGTGACGATTACTTCGCCATGACCGAGATCAGCCGTCAGAGAGCCAGAGATGAGGCTATAGACGTGCTTCAGACGGTGGTTGACAGCGAGGACGCACTTGCAGAAGCAAAGGATGCGGCACTGGCTGAGATCTCGGCGATCGCTCTTCAGATCGAGTCAGAGGCAAATATCGAGATGCTGATAAAGTCAAAGGGATTTGAGGACTGTGTGGCAGTTATAAGCGGAGACAACGCCAGCGTTGTGGTCCGGTCTGACGGCCTTCTTCCCACCGATATTGCTCAGATCACCGAGATCGTATACCAGCAGGCAGGTATCTCTCCTACCAACCTCAATATAATACAGAAATCGGAATAGTATAAGAAAAACCAGAGCTCCCGGCACTTTTGCCGGGAGCTCTGGTTTTGTGCGCGTTACAGAAGAGTTATGAGCATTTCTGCGGGAAGAAGCATAAAATATAGATAAATAAACAGAAAAAGGAGACCACGGTAAATGGCGCAAGACATCCTGGGAGAGAAAAAATATTTTGCCGCCGCAAACAGCGGCACCGGCTTTCAGAGCTACTATAAATATATATTCGATTCAAATAAATTTGATAGTTTGATAATAATAAAAGGCGGTAGCGGTACAGGAAAAAGCAGCTTTGCAAGAAAGCTCGCAAGAGAGTGTGAAAAGAGAGGGGGACAGACGGAATATTTTTACTGCTCCTCTGATCCCGCTTCTCTTGACGGTGTGATACTTACCCTGTCTGACGGCCGCAGGATAGCCGCTCTTGACGGTACTGCCCCACACATGAGGGACACGGAGCTGCCCGGCTGCTGTGACGTGCTGCATGACACCGGAAAGTACTGGAACGTAAGCGCTCTTGCTCAAAGACGTGAAGAGATAGAAAGATATGTGAAGGAAAGAAAGGAAAGGTTTAAGGACGTGTACTGTCATCTTTCCGCCGCACTTGCCGCAGAGAGGGTTGCTGACAGAATAATAGAGAAAAACACCGATATCCCCAAGCTTGACGGGGCGGTGAGCCGTATTTTCAAAAAGATAGGTGTCAGAGAGGGGAAGGGTACTGTCGAATACAGACTGACCGATTCTATCGGTATGAGAGGCAGAGTACGCTTTAACACCTTCTGTGAGAGGGCAGATACGGTATATCGGGTAACCGGAGCGGGATGGAAGATATTCTTCTCAAGGCTTATCGCGGCCATCTCAGAAAAAAAGGCGGATACAGTGCTTTCACCCTATTTTCTTGACACAGAAAGCTTTTGCGGTGTGTTTCTCACAGATACTGCCTTTGGGGGCAGGGTAGCATTTGTCAGAGATGAGTGTGATGACACCTGCCAAAATGAAGACAGGATAATAAACACTGCCCGCTTTTCCGAGGTAAAGGAAAAGCAAGAGAGAAGAGAAATAAAAAAGGTACAGAAGCTGTCAGAGGCGTCTCTTCTGTCGGCAGAGGAAAGCTTTTCTGAAATACGGGGACTTCACTTTATCCTTGAAGAAATTTATTCAGAAGCAATGGACTTTAAGAGAAAGGACAGAGAGGAAAAAGCTATCATAGACGCACTTTTCTGAGAATGAAAAATACCGCTGACAGCAGTAAAAAAACGGTTGTCAGCGGTATAAATATATGTTGACTTTTCAGATACAAGGTAGTATAATGAGTTAGATAAAAAAGTAAAATGAGGTGAATTTTGTGAAGAATATTATTTCTGTACTCCTCCTTTTGTCTGTTTTTCTTTGTGCGGGCTGTGCCGGCAACACTCAGGGCGGCGGCGATACCTCCGGGTCTGACACTACAGCTCCGGTAACAGATAATCCGGTGACCGATATTCCCGAGGAGAAATTTGAAATGAGAGAAGATCAGGTATATGCGGCAGACCTTATTGCCGAATCAGACAGTTTAACAATTGCTTTTATGGGCGGGTCCCTTACCAACGGCGACATTACCTACCACAAGCTTATGCCCAACTGGCCTATTTGCGGTAACGCCTGGGTAAATGATATTATATCCTATTTCGTTACCGACGGTAAGGGTGGAAAACAGGTCAAAAAGGTCTCTGCCATAAATGCAGGCCAGCCCGGTACCAACTCAGACTACGCGGCCGCACGCTTTATTGACCAGGTTGCATCGGCAGAGCCGGATATTCTTTTCCTTGAATATACTGCAAATGACAGCGGCTGGAGAGAGGATGTGGCTTCTCTCTATTACGAGTATATTATAAGACAGTGCCTCACTCTTGATAAGATCCCCGTAATAATGATCGTACATGCAGTTATCCCGACAGAGGAGGGACTGGCCGCCTATGACTCTTATATGAGAAGTATTGCGGCGAAGGATGCTATTGCCGAGCATTACGGTATCAAGACTATCAACGCATACGATTATCTTAAGAACGAGTATGCCGCAAACGATATGGGGCTCAGCTTCTACGACTGGATGGGAGTAAAGGGTACCGGCTATTACAACGAGGTATATCCCGGCTATTATGACGTTCATCCCAACTCCAGTGGATATATGGTGACTGCACGCGCTGTCAGAGAGGCTCTCGAGTCTGATTATGAGGGCTGTATGTCCCGCCCCAAGTTTAGAGACGTATACAATAAGGATAACAAGGATATCGCCGAAAGCGATATGGTGCTCGTTCCCCACAGTGATGAGAGAATAGTATACGAGGGTGAGTGGACGGAGTATAATTCCGAGAATCTTTTTGTATCTTCTGATCCTCATATTGCGGTTGGCGATCATCACATGAAGTATCCTTATTTTGAAGACGGTATTACCCAGGTAGTCAATCCCGTGGGTGCAAGCTTCACATTTAAGACCTCTGCGGCATCCGTGGCAGTTGCCTATATGTCTTCTACTTATAACTCTGATCTTACCTTCTATCTTGTAAATGAGGACGGAAGCAACGGCAAGGAACTGGGTAAAATCTCTACCTATTTTGACTCTTCCGGAATGGGCATGGGTATGTCGAGAATAACTCACTTCCTTAACGTAGCGGATGACGGAGAAGAACATACCGTACGTGTTGTAGTTGAGGACACAAACGAAACTCATAACATATTCAGGTTCGGCTATATTGCAGAATGTATTTATAAATAAAATATGGCATCAACAGAAAAATCCTCCCGCGGTTTCGGGAGGATTTTTCTGTTGACAATGGAGATCTCTTTGATTATAATAAAAACAAATAAATAAAGGATGGGTAAAACAGTGAAAAGGTTTTTAGCTTTGATTTTTTGCTTGACATTTGTTTTCCTTGCCGGCTGTAACAGCGGTGATCCTACGGGTGATTGGGTGACAACAGCAAACACTGAGGAGACCCCGGTAGATGATACCCCCGAAACCGATGTTCCGACGGATAAGCTTGTAATGAGAGAGGACCAGGTATATGCTGCCGATCTTATTGATGAGGCGGATACTATATCTCTTGCCTTCATCGGCGGCTCTCTTACTGCGGCGGGTATTGAGTACTATCCTATTTTTCCTGACTGGCCTACCTGCCGTAACAGATGGGTTAGTGACATTCTTATCTCATACGTAACTGACGGAAAAGGATATAAGCGTGATGACAGGACGGTTAAAGCGATAAACGTAGGGCTCTCGGGTACTAACTCGGAGTACGGTGCAGTCAGATTTATGGAGCAGGTAGGCGAGGTAGAGGGCTTTGCTCCGGATATTATCTTCCTTGAATTTTCATGTAATGACAGCTGGATGGGAGCGGACAAGGCTTCTCTCTATTATGAGTATATTATAAGAAGATGCCTTGAGTTTGATAAGATACCGATAATCGTTATTATGCACGCACCTGTACCGGTGGTCGAGGGCGATGCGGCGTATGCCGGATATATGGCAGGTATTGCTGAAAAGGACGCTCTCGCCGCTCATTATGGCATCAAGACGATAAACGTATACGATTATCTTCTGCGTCAGTATGAAAGTGAAAATTCCTCTCTCAGCTTCAGTGATTATATAGGATGTGGCGAGGGCGGAAAGGGATATTTCAACGAGAACCCTCCCGGAAGCACCGAAAGATATGACGTACATCCCAACGGTGAAGGGTACGCTTTGTATTCCGCGGCATTTTTCGAGGCACTTGAGGCTGACAGTAGCAGTATATATTCTAAGATCAAGTTTGCAGATGTATACAATACTCACGCTCCGGAGTTTGTAGACTGTACTATCAAGTATACAGCGGCCTCGGACGAGAGGATCAGCTATGAGGGTGAATGGACTCTCTATGACGAAAACAACCCATTTGAGACTGATGACGAAAAGATCGATATGGACAACGGGGCGTTCAAAAAGACGGATAAGTATTACGAGTTTTTCCCCTTCAGTGACGGAATGATGCAGACTCTTAATTCCGTGGGTGCATCCTTTAGCTTTACCACCTCTGCCAGTGCTGTGACCTTCCCGCATTTTTCATCTCTTGCCGGGTCATACGCTACCGCATATCTGGTAAATGAGGACGGCAGTAACGGCGAGGAGCTTGGAAGGATAACCGTGTACTCAATTTATGACGATATGAACTATCTTACCTCCTGGGTAAATCTCCCGGATGACGGTGAGGAGCATACCATAAGATTCGTGGTGGACGATCCTACCGAAACAAATTACGTTTTCCGTTTCGGTTATTTGGTCGAAAGATTTGATAAAAAATAAAGAGATATAAAAAAGTAAAAGCGAGGCGCCGCCTCGCTTTTACTTTTTTTATCAGATTGTTTTACAGCTGTGACGACAGACTTCCGCCCCATTCAACTACCGTAAATCCGTTACGCTCAGCTCCCTCGAAGGTCTGGGGTTCAATATCTACGCAAACGTCTGAGGGATAGTACGCCATAAACACACGGAGAATACTGTCGGGTACGGGGGATATATTCAGAGCCGCACCGTCGGTGTAAGCTGTGCTCTGAAAGGAGATAACGTTGTATTTGTTATCCTCCATCAGCGGCAACCAGTAGACGATAAACTCATTTGCTTCCCGTGGGGTGAGTCCCTGTACACTCAGTGCCCACTCAAGGAAAGCGGCTGTATCCTCACCCCGCACGCAAAAGCCCTCTGAGAAGTCCCACACCGTGTTTTGCTCTCCCTCCCAGTAAAGGGCGTAGTATTCTTTCCCATCGGGGAAGAGAAGTGTTCCGTCGGGATATGCAGTAAAATTTTCCCAGCCGCTGTCCCCGCAGATGGGATAAGTACAGGTAAGACTGCCGTCAAGGAGGACCTTTGCCGAGCAGACTGTGGGAAATTCCGGATAAAAATAGATAATGGGCTTTGCCGCCGTTTCAGGGTGGGATGTCTTTTCCGCAAATATCTTCGCGAGCTGTGTGTCGTCAAGCGGAGGCTCATATTTTGAAAACTCTACCCTTATCCTGTCTCCTATACAGAAGTCTACGGTATTATTACAGATTACGCTGACGGTATCACCCCAGCCCTCTGACATCCCGCTGTCGGATATTTTCAGTATCATTTCATCTGAGGATATTATATCAATTATCTCGCCGAGGACGTATTCGGGTGTGGTCATCTCCGTGACGTTACTGCCGTCCTTTTGACAGCCCCAAAGCCCCTCGACAGAAAAAAGCACAAGTAATAAGCAGAGTGTTTTTTTCATATCTGTTTCCTTTACTTTATTACAAATCCGGTAGGCAGCTTCCATGATGAATTGGTGTAGTAGAAGGTAACACTGGTCATAAGATACTCGCCGCCGTAGTACATACAGGAGGAGCTGCCGCCGTCAAGATTTGCGGCGTTGACAGCGCCAAATTCGGTCATAACGTTTATAAGATCGGCGGCGGATGCACCCAGGTGCCCTGACTTTCCTCTGCCGTCTGTGACAAACATAAGCACTGCACCGTCCTCTCGCTGACCGATGGCAGTGCGGGGGTTAAGACCGCTTCCCATTCCGTTCATTTCTCTTGCTTCTCCGTTAAGGATAAGCTGTACGAAATGGTTGTTTGAGTCGCTGGATTCCTCCTGGAAGGTAACAGCGTCTCTGATCCTCCTGTCAAGGATGAGCTTTTCAACACTTTTGGCGCTCATACCGTCAATATCGATTATCTCAAGAATGTCGTCTTCGGTAAAGCCTATCAGCACCAGCCCGGGAAAGGCGGTAGGATCGTTAAACTGTATTTCGCCGTCTGATACCACCACCCCGAATGGCTTGCCGCCGGTATTGTTCGTGGAGTTATAGAGTCCTCCGTTTATACCTCCAACGGCCCCGGCACCTTTGACGAGAGAGTCAAGGGTGATACCCTCCTCCCGCCAGGGGTAAATGGTGGCAAGGGAAACTCTTGAAGGGTCTTTGACTATCAGCATAGTACCGTAATAGGTCGAGCCGGACACGGGGTGCACCTCTATGTCCTCTCCTGCTGTTTCGTCACTGTCTCCTCCCGGTACACCTATACTGCCCGAGCCACCGATATGGATCAGAGCAGAATCCACCTCGCCCTCAAGGGTACTCATTGAGTTACTGTCAACGATGGCCTGTATTTTGTCTGAGGAGAGAAATACCGAGGCAAGGAATTTCAGCTGTCCTGTCTCAAGTATGGTGGTTACGAACATTCTCTGTGCCGACGGGAATGCGTCGGAGCAGATCAGTTTAAGTGAAAGGAGAACTGTGGTCAGCAGCATTACTGCCAGAGTAATGATCAGAAGAAGCGCTTTGCCGATACCGGCAAATATTCTTTTGGGGATAGAGGAGTGTGGCTTTTTTACCTTGTAGTTCTTTCTGCCCGCCGTTCCTCTTACGGGTGGGAGATCAGAAAAATTATTCTGCATTTGATCCCACCTCCTTCATTGCGGCAAGTCTCCAGGTGGGAGCGGTGCCGCTATCGCCGCTGTATTTAAGGAAATACCATCTTTCATTCATTGAGTCGATGACTTCTTTTCCGTAATACAGTCTCATGTGCTTATCAAAGCTGATGTCAACCGAAAAGCAATCATCTGTTATCTGTCTGAAATTCCCCACCTTTTCATTTCTGAAGGGCGGGTCCATAAGGGTATGTATGCTGGTAAAGGTAATATCGATCCCGTTTGCGTACTTTGTGGCTATACTGTATTGATATGAGCCTTTTATAAGATGCGGGGATATATTTCCAAAACCGTTTGACGCCCCTTCAAGATCCTTTGAAACGAACAAACTCCATTTTTTTGCGATCTCAAGAACGTCGATCTCTGCCGCTATTTCCTCGGGGATACTGTCGCTGCCCTTGATGTCGGTCAGATCAAGCAGCCTTTCTCCGCTCTCTGCCTTTATCTCACGGCCGTCTGGGGTGAGGGCGATGACGGAAGCGTTGTCTGACAGCACTGCAATGCGGTATTCCGCTAAACGGGGGAGTCCTTCTGCAAATTCGGCAAAGCCGCTGTATTCCTCATTATCCCTCTGAGTCACCGCACCGTCGGGAATATCCTTTCCTTCTGCAGTTACCCTAAAGGTCTCGGGTGCTCTTACAGTCAGAGCGGTAAGGGGAATGGTGCTCTCACCGGAATACTCAATAGTATTTCCGTAGAGGTCCGCGATTGTAACCGAGGGCTTCTCGAGAGTAACGATAAGGTGCTTTACAGTGCCGTCTCCCAGCGCCTCACCCTCGTGGGGCTCTCCGTTTAGCTTAACCGAAAGAGTGTCGGGGAGGGTGAGGGCGTAATTGAATATCTCGGGGAGTATCTTCTCACCCTTGACGGTATAGCTGACTGTCTCACCCTTGTCTGAGCTTATTACAAGCTCCGGGGGCAGATATATTCCGTCAAGAGTATATCTGAGCTCATTCTCGCCGATCTTCTCCGCACTGTCAGCGTCGAGCTTGATCCCACCGACAGAGGCAGTATAGTTGACGGGTATAGAAAAAGCATATTTATGACTTTCGAATATCGCTTTAATATCGGCGATCTCCCAGTTTCTCCAGGAGAAAACCGCAAGACGGTTTATCGGTCGCCAACCGCTCTCAGCTTTATCTCGGCAAGAAGAAATCCGTCCTTTTTTACGGTATATATCTCCTCGTCTGTATCAGTACTTCCTGCCTTTTTTGATACCGAGAGATCGCGGGATGACAGCATAGCGGCATAGTCACTTTTTAAACTTCTTTCCGCTTCATACCGGCTGATGGGGAGGGAGTCATACATGATCTCAGACCACAGCACTCCGCTCTCACAGTCACGTATCAGCTGCTCTATTGCCTCGTTGACCTTCTTTTCCGGCTGTGCGGCCTCGTAGCTTTTCAAGAGTGACGTTACGTACAGCACCGCCGCCGCTGAAAGAATGGCCAGGGCCAAGAGATACAGGAGATACAGATATCTGAATTTGCATTTTTTCTTCATCTTCTTCTCTCGGGTACTCCGATCTTTCTGTCAAGGTTAAACCGTCTGAATATGTATTTGACTATGAAGTATGCGATCACAGCGTATAACGTACCGAGGAGGATACTTGCAAGTACGTCTGTGGGGTAGTGAACGTAAAGATACATACGTGAGAATGCAACTGCAAACGCAAAGATCATAGCGGGTATTCCTATCGCTCTCTTGCGGCAGAGGAGGAGCGCTACCGATGCCTCAAAGGATGCGATAACGTGTCCCGAGGGGAAGGAGTAGTCGTGGAGTGCATCGACCAGAAGAGATACTCCGGGATTAAAGTCGTAGGGTCTTATACGGGCGACCATCGGCTTCATCATCAGATTTACCGTCAAAAGGCCGAGGATGAGAGCAACTCCCACCGTGATTCCTGCCTTTCTCGTCTTTCTGAAAAACAGCATAACGAAGGCCATGGCTATCCAGATTATTCCTCCGTCAACCAGAGATGAGAGAGGGGGGATCACCGCATCAAGAAAGGGACAGGCAAATGTATTCTGTATCCAGTCAAGTATCGGTATTTCAAAGGCGTTAAGTCCGTTCATTTTTTCTTCTCCTTATCTGAGAATACCCATCTCTGCTGAATTCTGAAGCTGAACAGCAGGAGGACGGTATCCACTATCATTTTGATGATCGTGCTGAGAATTGGGGCGGTAACACCGAAGAGCTTTTCGGTGGCAAATACGAGAAGTGCCGATACAGTTATCTGCACCGCCGCAAGGGTGTAATATTTAACAAGAGTCCTTCCGTTTGCTTTCCCTTCAAAGACGATCTTTGCATTGAGAAAGTAATTGAGGAGAGATGACACTATTCTTGCAATTATCGATGCGGTAAAGGTAATGGGTATCGGAAGCACAAGCCCAAAGAGCTTAAAGTGCTTGAGTAGCCAAAACATAAGGGTGTCCGTGACTGCGGAGGCAGAGGAGCTGATGAAGTATTTGATTATTCTGCCGTATATACGTATACTGTCACGTACCACTCTGAAGTGGGAGGAGCGGTTCTCGTCTATATAAACTGTGGATATGGGTACCTCCGAGAAGGGAATATCCAGGCTGTTCATCATAAACAGCATATTTGTCTCATATTCAAATCTGTCACCCTTCGCTTCGGTCAGGGGTTTTATGTATTTTGCAGGAAAGCCCCTCAGCCCTGTCTGTGTGTCGCTTATCCTCATACTGAAGAATATGCGGAATACCGCTGAGGTAATGCGGTTGCCGGTCTTGCTCCTTTTCGGTACGTTATCAGAGGAAAAATCTCTGGCACCGATGATTATCTCATCCCGCTCACAGACGGCGGCGGCAACTGCGGCAATGTCCTGCGTCAGATGCTGGCCGTCAGCGTCTGCCGTTACAACTCCCACCCTGCCGCGGCGGTTTTCAAGGAAAAAACCAAAGGCGGTTTTCAGTGCCGTACCCTTTCCGCGGTTGATCGGGTGGCGGAGCAGGGTGCACTCCGGCACAGTGCCGATAATATTAAAAATATTATCATAGCTCTCGTCACTTCCGTCATTTACGATTATGATATCGTCAAAGCCCACGTCCACCAGTCCTCTTACCGTGGAGATGAGCTTTTCATCAGGTTTATACGCGGGAATTACTACTGAGATCGGGTTACCGCTCATTGTGCTTCCTCCTTTTTTTGTGTCACTAAACGGGTATAACATAATTTTAACATCTAACTAATTAAAAGGCAATGGCAAAAGGGAACATTGAAGTAAAAAAGAAGCAAAAAATATGTAAAAAAAGACCGCTTCATACTATTAGACAGGAAAAAATCAAAAAGGTTACATAAAAAACGAAAAAAATTATAAATTTGTTTTTTTCGTGTAAAGTCTCATTCTGTAACAGGCAACGGAAAACAATACTTCTGACTGATGGAGAGAGGGCTTGTGTAGCTTTACGGCAAAATCCTGTTGACTTACTCGCTGAATTTATGTATAATATATACAATTATAATACAGTGGAGGACAATATGAAATCTTTTGTTTCTATTTTTCTTGTATTTGTCATGCTGTTTTCCCTTGCCGCCTGCTCCGGCGGCGGAACGACGGCAGACGGTGATACTACGGCGGCTGACACAACGGCTCCCGTAGCAGACGATAAATGGCCGGCAGTAGAGGGCACTGCTCTCTACGTTGATGCTTCTGCCGCTGAGGGCGGTGACGGATCAAAGGACGCACCCTTCAGAGATATTCCTGCGGCACAGGCAAAGATCCGCGAGATGAAGAGCGGCTCGGGACTCCCCGAGGGCGGTATTACCGTGCTGGTCGCATCCGGTGAATACAGTGCAAAAGACGGTATCAAGTTCACCGCAGAGGATTCCGGAACCGAGACCGCACCTATAAAGTACGTATCTGTCGAGAGGGGCGGAGCTATTCTTAACGGCGGTATTTCCCTTAAAGCGTCCGACTTTGAGCCTCTCAGCGATGAGGAGAAGGCTGTTCTCAACGATGAGACCGCAAGGGAGAAGGTCGTTAAAGTAGATCTTACAAAGTTCGGTCTTACCTCAGCGGATCTCGGTGAGCTTCACAACTACGGCTTTGCCGCAAGCAAACCCGGTGATGCTCTCGGATATTCCGAGCTCTTCATCAATGATGAAAGAATGACTCTTTCCCGTTATCCCAACACAGTCGATAAAGACCCTAATCTGCGTACAGGCGCTGGTGACAAAGCACTTTCCTTTGAGGTTCTTGCAGTAGGCGAGTTTGAAGAAAAGGGACTGGCTATCAAGGAACGCGGACTTAACTGGGATCTTGACGATCTTTGGGTGTCCGGTTATTTCTTTTACGGGTGGGCTGATGCTGCTGTGAAGGTAGCGGCTTTTGATCTTGAGACACTTAAAGTGACACTGGACCGAAATATCAGCTACGGTATCGGACTCGTAAAATCTTTCTATTTCTATAACATTTTTGCTGAAACAGACGTTCCCGGTGAATATTATATTGACCGTGAGAATTTGATTCTTTACGTTTATCCCACAGAGAACTTTGATGACAGCACTATCAAGCTCTCAGTAACCGATGACAGCGTTATTTCGTCAAGTGCGGCCTCATACATTACAGTTGACGGTTTTAAGGTTACCGGCTCAAGAACAAACGGTATCGTTCTCTCCGGCGATCATCTTACCGTAGATAACTGTGAGATCACAGACGTCCGCTACAATGCGGTAGAGATAAACGGCAGTGACATTACCCTTCAGAACAGCGTGATAGCTTATATCGGTGATTCCGGTGTTATTGCTACCGGCGGTAATGCGGAAACTCTCACTGCTTCAAATATTCTCATTCATAACAATTACATACATCATTGGGGCCAGATAGGCAGAACCTACGAAAGTTCGGTCGAGCTTTACGGTTGCGGAGTTACCGTATCCCATAACAAAATGCATGATGCTCCTCACCAGGCTGTGACTTGGAGCGGCCCCAACCACGTAATGGAGTATAATGAGGTCTATAATGTTTGTCTTGAAACTGACGACTGCGGTGCATTTTACTCCGGCCGCCGCTACGATTGGTACGGAGGAGTGCTCCGTTACAATTATATCCACGACGTGGGTAGTGCCGGTGCTGTAGCACAGGGTATTTACCTTGACGATGCTCTTTCCGGACAGAAGGTATACGGAAACGTTATCGCCAATGTTTCCGGCTTCGGAATACAGGTGGGCGGCGGACGTGACAACGTTATCGAGAATAACCTCATTATTGATGCGCATGATGCTACGGTCTCTTTTGATTCCCGTGCCTCTGATGCGGCAGCAGAGGGTGCAGAAAATTGGTTCTATTCATGTATAGATTATATGAACAATCTTTTCATCCCTGTACAGGAATGGCAGGCATGGCTTGATGCTTTCCCGGGCTACGGTGATATAATACCGTATACCCCCGATCTTGCAGCTGATCTTGATAATCCTATGATGTCCGTCAATCCCGCCAATAACACTGTTCGCCTGAATATGTATTATGTTCTCAGCGAGGGCAGTGAAGGCGGCGACGATATCAGCAGCAGAGTTAGTTTAATGAGTACCGTAGAGAATAACTATACTATCGTGGATCTTGAACGTACAGATATCCCCGGCTACGCAGAGGGTGACTGTACTCTTGCAGATGATGCAGAAGCATACCGGTACGGCTTTGAGAAGCTTCCCTTTGACGAAATGGGACTTATTGAGAAATAACTGTACATAGTCTAAATAAGAAAAAGGATGGGAAACCGTCCTTTTTCTGCCCTTTTTACATATATTTATTACCAAATTCCATTGACTTAT
>JAFQUL010000070.1 GCA_017408535.1 Clostridia bacterium | reverse complement strand
CCTGCAGGGCTGCTGCCGACCAAATTAAATTTTACTCAAGGGAAGTGCATATCAAAATGAAAATCATAGCAGAGCTTCATACTCATTCAGACGAATACTGTGACCATGCCGATGCATCTATAGATGCTGAAGTAGAAGAGGCAAAAAAACAGGGCTTTAAGTTTTTTGCAACTACAAATCACGGTCCTATGCACGACAAGGACACTCCTATCTGCTTCTACCTCAGAAACAGACGGAGAAAGTACGATGATATAACCTTCCTTGCAGGTATGGAGGCAGATATAAGAGACCTGAAGGGCGGTCTTGATTTTGCCGCTACAGATCTTCTCAGACTGGATTTCGTTATTGCCAGCCTGCACGAGGCCACCATTAAATACAAGTACCCCGATTATACAGAAACACTTATCCTTACTATCGCAAATCCCGGTGTTGACTGTCTCGGTCACATCGCGAGAGATATGAGATATAATTACGAGCTTGAGCCGGTCCTCAGAGCTGTCAAGGAAAACGGCAAGCTGATAGAATTCAATAACTGGTCTATATACGGCTACAAAATGGAAGAAACCTGCGGCAGAGTAATGGATCTTGCGGCAGAAATGGGAGTTGAGTGCATCATCACAAGTGACGCTCACGGCACCGACCGTATCGGTCAGCACGCTCAGATAATAAAAATGCTTGAAGAAAGAAGCTTCCCCGAGGAGCTTATAGTCAACGCAGACGAGGACAGAATGTCAGCATTCCTCGCCCGCCGTAAAGAAGAAAAGGAAAAGGCTCGCGCCGCTCTCTTTAACTTATTATGATGAAGAAAAATACTCTACTTGAGTTAACGATAGACGATATGAATAACTTAGGCAACGGAGTCGCCCATACGGACGGCTTCGCTGTTTTTGTCCCCGGGGGTGTTACCGGAGACAGGATCGCGGGCAAGGTCATCAAGGTGACCAAAAACTATGCCGTTGCCAGAATAGAGGAAATACTCTCCCCTTCCCCCTACAGAACAGAGGAAAGAAGCTGTCCGTACCACAAAAGGTGCGGCGGATGTATATACAGAAATATCACCCGTGAATACGAGCTGGAGATAAAGAGAAACACCGTTCTCTCCGCTCTTCGCCGCACGGGAATAACTGATATTTCCGCAGAGAGGACAGTCACGGACGGGGTAGCGGACAGATACAGAAACAAAGCGCAGTATCCCCTCTCCCGCGACATGGACGGAAATATCAGCATCGGATTTTTCTCTCAGAAATCCCACGACGTAATAGACCTTGAGGACTGCCAGCAGCTCCCCGAGAGCTTTACCCGTATTTCCCTCCTGTTTAAGGAATATATAAAAGACAATAAAATATCGGTATATGACGAGATAAGCGGTACCGGCCTGGTACGTCATTTATACCTGCGTACCGCGATGTCCGGCAGTATCCTTATGTGTATCGTAATAAACGGAGTCTCTCTGCCGAATGAGGACAGTCTGGTAAAATTCTTCAGAGATAAAGAACCCCGGATTTGCGGCATATCGGTAAACAGCAACAGGAAAAGCACCAACGTTATTCTCGGTGACAGCTACCGTCTTCTTTGGGGAGAGGAGTACCTTGAGGACGTTATGTGTTCCCTTACTCTCCGCCTTTCCCCCGCATCCTTTTATCAGGTAAACAGAAGCGTTGCGGAAAAGCTGTATTCGCTTGCCGCAGACAAGGCAGGACTGTCGGGAGAGGAAACTCTTCTTGACCTGTTCTGCGGTGCGGGTACCATCGGACTGTCTATGGCACACCGTGTAAAGCGGCTGTTCGGAGTAGACATAGTGCCCGACGCTATAGAAAACGCAAGATACAACGCAAAGAGAAATGGCATAACAAACGCACAGTTTGCAGTAGCCGATGCCGCTGACGGAGAAGGTCTTTTTGCCGCCGCCAGAAAAGCACTGGGGGATGATTTCTACGCATCGGTCATAATTCTCGACCCTCCGAGAAAGGGGTGCAGCCGAGAGCTGCTCTCAGCCGTGGCAGAGCATTCACCCCAGCGCATCGTGTATATTTCCTGCAATCCGGATACCCTCGCCCGTGACATTGTAATACTGAGGGAGCTGGGGTATGATACCGACACAGTAACACCGGTAGATATGTTCCCCGGGACGGGGCACGTTGAAAGCGTTGTTTGTTTACGTCGGTAAAAGGTCGGTGACCATATCACATTTTCACCAATACCGAGAAACTCAAAAGGAGTGTCGGAAATTATAACTACACTCTTAGGAATGTTTTGATGTTGTGCGTATAGAACTTATCCGGCGAAAACTCCGTTGATATAACCACATATCGACTATATAGTTTCTTAATATAAGGGTAGCAATACTGTAATGAAAAATCCAAAAACTCCTTTCTCAAATGTGAATTAGAAAAAGTGGTGTTTTATAAAATAGTGATCCCCTACCGTGTCATCCTGAGCGGAACGAAGTGAAGCCGAACCGTAGCGCAGCGAAGGCGCGAAGCGGGATCTCGGTAGGGGATCACTATTACTACGGCTTCCCGCGAGATCCGACCTTACGGTCGCCCTTCGGGTTTCGGCTACGTCCGCCCATGTCATTCTGATCGAAGCGTAGAGGAGCGGGGGCGAACTTTTCCGTCCGAGATCCGGGGCGGCGCTTCGTACCGTTTGATCCTCCTTCTTCGGATTTCGGTTACGTTCAGGATGACACGGACGGAAAAACACCGAGCAAAGCGAAGGTGGAATCTCGGGCGGACTTCGCTCAAGATGACACGCGGGGATATGCTCAGGAGTAACACGGACGAAAAATGTCGAGTTAAGCGATGACAGGATAACCTTAGAGGAAATGTATATGTATTACGTTTACATACTTACAAACAAAACCGATACTGTTATGTATATCGGTGTAACCAACGATTTACACAGAAGATTATACGAACACAAAAACGAGCAAATTGAAGGATTTACGAAAAGATATCACGTTCACAAGCTCGTCTATTTCGAGAGGTATTCCGAAATAAATGATGCCATTGCAAGAGAAAAGCAGTTAAAACATTGGATAAGAGCCAAAAAAGATCAGCTTGTGAAAAAGGAAAATCCTAACTGGGATGATTTAGGAGAAAAATTAATTTGATCTTTTCCCTTATAACCAACGTTAAAGCTTTATTTGCTTACGTCGGTAAAAGGTCGATGATTATATGCGCATATCCGTTCATACAAGGAATTTGCAAACAAGAGCGAAACTAACCGAAATTTTTTAATTTGCCGGAGTGTTATTATGAGAGAAGCCCGAGTTGAAAAGTTAGAAAACGAGTTATCCAAATATTTACTTAGACGGAGAATCATATCGGCGATACTGTTTGGTGTTTTTTTAGTTACGGGAATTGTTTTTGCATCAATCAGAGAAGCAACGAAAGAAGTAGTTGTGCATGGAGAAGGTTTCTTTTCTTATGAAACCGTTACATACAACGAATACTACGCAATTGGTATCGTCATCGGATTTTTGACAGCAACAGTAATTGGATGTATTCTTTTTGTTGATTTAATATTTTGCAGATTCCAAACCACAGTTGCTAATACCCACTATATAACGGTCTATAGGGGAATGAACAAGTGCAGTGTTTATATTAACGGAGAAGAAAAAGACAGTATCGGGATGCTTTCATTCACGAATGTTGTTGATACAAAACTGCCTGACGGAACAAAAATAAGCGTAGCATTTAGCAGAAGTGCTTTTGTAATTGCACATATTTCTTTCTCAGACAGCAATTCACCGATCGACCTATAAATCCCAATATATCAAGCATTTTGTCGGATTTACTATTCAAAGGAACACCGACGAAAGCATCGTGTGTCCGGCACAACGTGACTCGAGTCAGCTTTGTATGTCGGTTGATACGTTTTTCTGAGATTGAATTATTTCGCCATAGCTAAAAACAGATATAAAATAAAGCGAAAGGAGCAGAGGCTAACGTCTCTGCTCCTTAACTGTTAGACAAGTTGGAACCGGTCTTTCTGTTATTCATTTATAAATACCATAGCAAGACCCGCTATTCCACACACTCCGCCCGCAATACTCCAAATCATATAAGTTTCTCCTGCGGAAAAAGGTTCAGTTGCAACACTCACTATTGCAAGTAAAATACCAAAAAGAATTAGTGCCATACCTCTTAACTGCTTTTTCATACGATCACTCTCCTTTGCCAAATTGGAGTTGGCTTACTTCTTGTATTTCTCAACGATTACACCTACTACAATGGAAACGAGGTAGATCATACCCCAGATTGCCCACCCGTAGTGGCCGTGTCCGATAGCAGCTCCTTCGGGATACGGACCTAAAATCATACCCGCCACAATGCCCACGATAAACCCCGTTGTAGTAACAGCCGAAAACTTAAACCTACCCCAAAGAGAAGGAAGGGCAGAAATCGCAAGTGCATACCAAAACAGATTACTACTGAGTAACCAGCCATACAGATAACTATGCTCACCGGCCGGATTGATAGTAAATAACCACCCAATCAAGTTGCTCTCACCAATATCACACCAGATAATTCTTCCTGTCAGATATAACACCAAATATACAGCAATATATCCAAATGTGATATAAACATTTCTCTTTTTCATATAATCACACTCCTCCGTCAAACTCAGTTTTATCGAACTGTTTTTCCATATCCAGTATATCATAGGTATACTGTTTTGACGGGATAACCTCTGCTATTTTTCTGTATAGCATATCGAAACCGGTTTTCCTTATTTTTTCTCAAACAAGCCCCAGATTGCAAGCGGAATTCCGGCATAAGGCAAAAACATAAAGATCTCAAAATAAGATTTATCAAATACTTCTACGAAAGTAGGAGTGAAAAAGCCAATCAACACAAACAAAAAAGCAACTAATATTTTTTTCATAATTAATACCTTTCTTCGTTATGTTCTTATTTCCGAACGGCTTCCACACATTCAGTATAACACAGGTATACCGTTTTCTCAATTCTGAATTACAGATCGAGCTTTGCTTTACGCTGAATCGTTCGACGAATATTCACAGGCGGGCTTTAATCATACCATTTATGAGGTCACGGATCCTTTGAAGCTCTGATGGAGTATTTATGTAAGTATTTGCCTTTATACTCTCGCCAAGCAGCTCTTCAATAGCGGATAAGACCTCTCGTCTCGAATACATACTCTCGCACAGACGGATAGCGCTAAGATCCTGTATACCTGAAAAGAAGGTGGCAAGACGTATTGACTCGATCGGATGTCCATTCTGTCCCGGATATACAGAGAATGCATCTCCCGACGGGAAAATTCCGCCGGAGGAGGTATCAAGAAACGGATTAACCGTATCGGCTGATCCGGCATTGTAATAGAAATTATATCCCCAGTGCAAAAAGCCCTCTATGTTAAACTTATAAAAAAGAAGGCTGACAGAACGGTTGCGGGATGAGGTCATAGCGATAAAACGGTTAGAATGACCATTTGAAGGCTCACAACAGTTATACGTCCAAAGTCCCTTCACACCGCCCTCTGCAAATTCGTCAAGCTTATGGAGTATCACCACAGGCTTTTTGACAGCTCCGGAAGCATAGTAACGGTAATCGGAAAGGGCATCCATTATCACATATCCCTCAAGCAGATCTTCAACAGCGGATTTTGCTCTGAGATATGAGGATAACTGCTCTCCGCCGGGTTCATCGGAAATATGGAAAAAGCACCTGCGGTCGTCTCCGCGCCTTTTCATATACCCAAGGAATGAGGTAAGCATTTCTCTGATAAAGTGTACGTAGCCGGGATCGTCACAGGTAGTATCTTTCTCAAACAAACGGCGGTATTCACCGTTTACATTTCCCATCACCTTAGTTGCAAACTCTGCACCGCCCTGGGTGAACAGGTGGCCGATCTCAAAATATTTTATTCCCGCTCTGTCACAGATACTGATCCATTTTTCAAGATGAGTCCAGTCAAAGGAATACCCGCCGTCGGTCACCGTTACTCCTACAAGCTGAAGGGCACGGGTATCGTACTTATTGTCAAGCGGAGGTGTTATCAGCGGGGTAAGCAACATATTTATTCCGTTACGTACGGCAGTACGAACAAAATTTTCAATTATTTCAAAATGCTCTTTTGACCATTTTTCCACCCTGTAGTAGCTTGCAAGACAATCAGCATGAAACCACTGTGTGAATATAAGCTCTGGTTTTGGCAGACATGCGTCTATGATCTCTACCTTAACCGATGCACTTACCGGATCGTGTCCCCAATCGTCACCGGGGGCTGAATCAGGGGTGAGAGTAACGGTAAGCGAGCTTTCAAGATCTCCTGAATAGTCCTCGGGTATTTCAAGCTCTATCCACAATGAGGAAAGGCAATAAGGGGTTGCCACCGTCATTCCGAAATAGGAAAGAGGAGCGAGGATATCAGGGAAAAGCCCGGGTTTAACGGACAAATAATCCTCGTCGGTCAGATATCGGCCGTTGTTTATGGCAGGAACGCTTTTGACCTCACGGACGGTAGCAAAATCAGCCAGAATACCGGTCAAAGACGGTCTGTAGTGTCTTGAAAAATTTCCATCATCAGACAGTATCAGAGTAAAAAGTACCTGAAAAGCTACTCTTTCACCACGCAGAGCAGATATTGTTTCTATTGCGGGATAATCATCGTAATCACCGCCGATAAATACCTTTTCAAGATCTGATATGATTTTTGTCTTAAGCATTTCTATTCTTTGCCGGGAGCTATACTTCCGACATTCCCTTCTTTATACTCGTAAAATATTATATCATTATATTTTAAGAATTTCCACAGGTAACCATTTTTTGTGGTTTGATATCTCAAACTTAACACATGGCAGTGCAAAAGTTTTTCATATTCTCTTGAATTACACCCGAAACTATGGTAGAGTTATACTAACAGAAAAGAGGATTCCCGGTCGGTCTGTTCTATAAGAAATCTATTTGATCAGACCCGGTACGGTTATCACTAAGTCGCCGCACAGCGGCGGGATGGAGATCAAAATGACTTTGAAGCTGTTTGTCGGCGCTGTAGGTAAGTTTCTGCTTGGTGCAGTGCTGGTAGGAATACTGATATTTTTGCCTGCGGGCAGCTTTTATTTCTTTAACGGCTGGCTGCTTATGGCGGTGCTGTTTATTCCAATGTTCCTTGCGGGAATAGTAATGATGATAAAGAACCCCGGACTGCTGAAAAAACGGCTGGATGCCAAGGAAAAAGAAAAGGAGCAGCAGGCCGTTATAAAACTCAGCGGAGTTATGTTTCTTTTGGGCTTTGTGATCGCAGGTCTGGGTCACCGCTTTCACTGGTTTTCTCTGCCGAGAACAGCGGTGATAATATCGGCGGCAGTATTCCTTACGGCATATATTTTGTACGCTGAGGTTCTGAGAGAAAACGCATATCTCAGCCGTACTGTTGAAGTACAGGAGGGGCAAAAGGTCATATCAAACGGACTTTACGGTATCGTCAGACACCCGATGTACAGTGCTACATTGCTTTTATTTTTATCAATGCCGCTGGTGCTCGGCTCTGTATTTTCATTTATTATCTTTCTCGCCTATC
Source organism: Clostridia bacterium (assembly GCA_017408535.1). Classification (GTDB taxonomy): domain Bacteria; phylum Bacillota; class Clostridia; order Oscillospirales; family CAG-272; genus RGIG2161. The sequence continues at coordinate 12,361 of JAFQUL010000070.1, read as the reverse complement.
CTTTCATAATTGCAAAAAGGATAAAAAACGAGGAAGAGATTCTTGAGCGGGAGCTTGAAGGGTACCGTGAGTACAAAGAAAAGGTAAAATACAGGCTCATTCCATTTATCTGGTAAACCGCGGAAATTCACATAACGAAAGGACCCCGAAATGTCAAACACCTCAATACCTTTTTACCACATAATAATGAAATGCCGTGACTATATACCGAGAGAAGCAGTGCTGTCAGAAGGCTACAACATTGTCCCCTATACCCCGGGGCGGGAAAAGGACTGGGCGCGGCTTGAGGTAGCGATCGGTGACTTTGATACCCTCAGTGCGGCAGAAAAGCGGTTTACCGACAACTATCCCTCGTCAGACACGCCAAAAGAAAACATTCTCTTTCTCCTCTCTCCCGAAGGTGAGCCGGTAGGCTCGTGTATTGCCGAGGTCAAGGAGCAGGACGGCAAAAAAACCGCTGCACTTCAATGGCTGGTGGTTGACCGAAACCACCGCGGCGGCGGTCTTGGACGGGCCCTTGCAGTGTCGGTAATGAATATATTTGCAGATAACGGCATTGATACTGTATACCTGCATACTCAGCCCCACAGCTACAAGGCAATTTTGCTCTACCACTCCCTCGGCTTCAGACTTCAGAAAACAGACAGCTTTTCATCTAAGCCCAACGAGTACAGCGAGGCAATAAAGGTACTGAAGGACCTGTACACAGAGGAAAACTACCGCACGCTTACAGAAAGTGCCGAGGAATAATACATAAAGGATACAGCTATGAAGAAAACCGCTCTCAGCGGTCCCGCTCTGTTTATGTACGGGACTATGATACTGACCGCTATTACAGCGGCAGTTTGCTTTTCCATCTATTATGCGGGTATTATAAAAGCAAGTGTGATATTATGGGTTGGAATAACCGCATTTATGATTCTCTATCACTTCGGGCTGAGGATATTGGCAGGAGAGATAGCAAAGCACGTCCCAATTGACCATAACCGCCGTTTTTACCGCCGCAAGAGCTTTGAAGAGAGACTCTACAAGCTCCTTATGGTCAGAAAATGGAAGGATAAGGTACTTACCTTTGACCCGGCGTCCTACGACTTCAAAAACCGTACTCCCCATCAGCTTGCCGTTACTATGGCGAGATCTGAGCGTGACCACTGGGTAAACGAGGTTATCTCCTTAGTCAGCCTTGCATTCATCCTTTTGTGGGGATGCTGGCCGGCATTCGTCATCACCGCCATTCTCGCAATGATATTTGACGGACAGTTTATAGTGGTACAGAGATACAACAGACCTATCGTTATGCGTCTGATAGAGAGAAAAGAGAAAAAGCCCGGCGTGAATGCACCGTCAGTACTGTGAGGCAGAAAGATGAACGAAACTATAAAGCAGTTATTTGAAAGAAAGTCCGTAAGAGTTTTTGAGGACAGAGAGATATCCCCCGAGGACAGAGAACTGATCCTCAGAGCGGCAACGGAAGCCCCGACTGCGGGAAACCAGCAGTTATATACCATTATCGACGTGACATCCCCGGAAAAAAAGGCTCGTCTTGCCGAATCCTGCGACCATCAGCCATTTATTGAAAAGGCTAAGTTGGTACTTGTATTTTGTGCCGATGCACTCAAGTGGTACAAAGCTTTTGACGATGCGGGATGTCAGCCGAGAGATATCGGTATAGGTGACCTTTTCCTTGCGCTGAGCGATGCAAATATTGCCGCACAGAATGCGGTGGTAGCGGCCCACAGTCTGGGGATAGGCTCCTGCTATATCGGTGATATAATGGAAAACAGAGAGATACAAAAGGAGATCCTTGGACTGCCCGACTTTGTTTTCCCGGCGGCAATGCTGGTATTCGGTTATCCCACAGAGCAGCAGAAGGAAAGAGCCAAGCCAAAGCGTGCGGATATGAAATATATCGTTGCGGAAAACTGCTATCCCGAAATGGACGGGGAGTATCTGATAGGGATGCTACGGCACAGTATGGGAACTGATACATACCGCGAAAAAATAGATGCATTCTGCCGACGGAAGTACAACTCCGACTTTTCACGTGAGATGACACGCTCGGTAGAGGAATATATAAAAGAATACTTAAAGTAACAAAGAGAAACGGAGATCAATATGTTAGCCGAAAAACTTAAATTCGGTGACACCATCGGTGTTACCGGGGTATCAAGCAGCGCGACCGGAGATTCACTGACGTATTTTTATGAGGCAGAGAAATTTCTCACGCAACAGGGTTTCAGGGTAAAGAGAGGAAAATACGTCCTGGAGGACGATCACGGCAGTGCCGGAACCAGATTCCAGAAGGCCGAGGATATGATGGATATGTTTCTTGACGATGAGGTCAAGGCTATCGTATGTCTTAACGGCGGTGACACCTGCAACACCTTCCTTGACCTGCTTGACTATGAGGAAATAAAAAAGCACCCTAAAATAGTAGTTGGCTACAGCAACGTTACCGTGCTTCTCATGGCTCTGCAGGCTAAGGCCGGGCTGACCTGCTTCAGCGGCCCCAACTTCGTTGATTTCGGCCGTGAGAAATGCGTGGGGCAGTATCCCGTGTTCATAGATGCATTCGTCAACGGAAACACCGACCGCTTCAAAAACTGCGAGATGACGGCGGTAAGAGAAGGCGATATGAAGGGAAAGCTCCTCGGTACCAATATGGGCACAATGATCCATATTCTCGGCACCGAATTCTTCCCCGACGTAACCGGAGCAGTTCTTGCTCTCGAGGTGTTCAGCTGCCCCCATAATAAATGCCAGTATATTCTTGCACAGCTTAAGCAGCACAAGGTATTTGACAGGGTAAACGGAATTATTGTGGGATATAACCACAGCTTCCAGGCCGGCGGCGCAGAGTTCCCTCAGCTTGAGGACTGGCTGCTTGATTACACAAGAGAATATTCATTCCCTATCTTCAAGTGCAACAGCTTCGGGCACGTTATCGTAAACTCTGTTCTGCCCATCGGCTCGGAAATAGAGGTCAAAGACGGTAAAATAAATTATATTTCTGATTTCCTTATATAAAAAAAGCCATTCGGATCTTTTGTCCGAATGGCTTTTTTATGACCGTATTATATATCAGCCGCGGCAACGTATTCACTGCCGTGCTCCGCGATAAATTCCTTTCTCGCGGGAAGGTTGTCACCAAGGAGAATATCAAATATTCTGTCGGTGGCCTCCGCATCACAGGGGTTGATCCTGATGAGACGGCGGGTAGCGGGGTCCATGGTAGTCAGCTTCATCATCTCAGGCTCGTTCTCGCCAAGACCCTTGGAACGCTGAAGGGTGTACTTCTTGCCCTCGGCCTCAAGACGCTTGGTTATCTCCGCCTTTTCAAACTCATTGTAAGCAAAGAGTGTTTCGTCCTTGGCGGTTATCTCAAACAGAGGAGATTCGGCTATATAGATCCTTCCCTTTTCAATAAGAGTGGGAAGCAGACGGTAGAACATAGTCAGGAGCAGAGTACGGATCTGGAAGCCATCCTCGTCGGCATCGGTACAAAGTATGATCTTTGACCAGCGCAGAGACTCGTAATCAAAGGGAGAAAGGTCACCCTTGATCTTGCCGTTGATCTCAACTCCGCAACCGATAACACGGAGAAGATCCACGATGATATCGCTCTTGAATATTCTGTCATAACCGCACTTAAGACAGTTAAGAGTTTTACCTCTTACCGGGATGACCGCCTGGAAATCGGCGTTTCTTGCCAATTTTACAGAGGTAAGTGCGGAATCACCCTCAACTATATAAAGCTCACACTGCTCGGGATCACGGCTTCTGCACCCAACAAACTTCTCCACGCGGTTGGTTATGTCCATGGTGCCTACGAGCTTTTTCTTGATGTCTATTCTGGTGCTCTCTGCACGTTCACGGCTTCTTCTGTTTATGAGTACCTGATTTGCAAAGGCCTCCGCCGCCATAGGATTCTCGGCAAAGAATATCTCAAGCTGTTCCTTGAGGAAGGCGGTCATTGCCTCTGCAATAAAGGTATTGGTTATAGCCTTCTTTGTCTGGTTAGCATAGGAGGTCTGTGTGGAATAGCTGTTGATAACGAGCACCAGACAGTCCTCTACGTCAACGAAGGTGATCTTGGCTTCGTTTTTATTGTATTTTCCGGTTGCCTTCATATATTTGTCAAGGGCAAACACAAAGGCAGTTTTAACTGCTCTGTCGGGAGAGCCGCCGTGCTCAAGGTGGCTGGAGTTGTGATAATACTCAAGCATTTTGACGCTGTTTGAAGCACAGAAAGCAACCTGCATCTTCAGCTTGTAGTCGTCCTTATCGTCACGGTCACGGCCGCGGGTCTCCTTTTCCCAATAAACGGGCGGAGTAAGTGTCTTTTCCCCTGCCTGCTCGGTGATATAGTCGATTATACCGTTTTTATATTCGTACTCGGTATCGGTAAAGTCACCGTTCTTCTCCTCATAGTGAAGAGCAAACTTTATACCTGCATTTACCACCGACTGACGGCGGAGAAGCTCAGTAAAAAACTCGTACGGTATATTGATATCGGTAAAAACCTCAAGGTCGGGAAGCCAGTGCACCACCGTACCGGTCCGCTTCTTGCGGAGAGGAGTAACGGTCAGCTCTCCCACAGGCTCGCCCTTTTCAAAATGCATCTCCGAGCAGTTCTGTCCGTCATAGGAATAAACGTGCATAAATGCGGAGCTGTACTGGGTAGCACAGGCACCGAGACCGTTAAGACCGAGAGAATACTCGTATGCGGAATCCTCGTTATTGTTATACTTACCGCCTGCGTAAAGCTCGCAGTAGATAAGCTCCCAGTTATATCTGCCCTCAGCCTCGTTATACCCCATCGGTACACCGCGGCCGTGGTCCTCTATCTGTATGGAATTGTCGGAAAACACGGTAATATCTATAACGTCTCCGTAGCCCTCTCTCGCCTCGTCAACCGAGTTCGAAAGTATCTCGAAGAAGGAATGCTCACAGCCCTCAAGTCCGTCCGAACCGAATATTACTGCGGGACGGAGTCTGACTCTGTCAGCACCTTTAAGCATAGATATACTCTGATCGTTATATTCAACCTTTTTACGGGTCTTCTCAGCCATTGGGACAATCCCTCCGAATCGTATTTGGGCGGCAGCCTGCGGCGGCACACAATTACCCTATATACATTATATCACAAAATTTACCTCTTGAAAAGGGGGATCGTTTTATTTTTTCTCTCGCTTGTTTTTTACTCTCCCGTTACTGTTGTTTTTTGTGTTATTTTTTGATATACTTATTTTATAGCAGAAAAAAGGAGGAGAGAATATGGCATACCGCTACAGGGAATTGCTTCGGGATGAGGGTATTGATTTCTATGCACCTGTTCCGATAGCTCACACAAATATCATATACAGCCGCAAGCTCTCCTCAATGGGAATAGATGAAAACGGCAGTGTCCTTATACTTCTTCTGCCCTATTATTTTCGCGGAGAGGAGAGAAATATCTCTCTTTATGCCGTTCCGCGTGATTATCACATCTATTTCAGATACCTCGGTGAAAAGCTCAGCGAAGCGCTAAGTACAGATTTTCCCGGATACATATTCAGACACGCCGCCGACAATGCACCTATTGACGAGGTAGATGCGGCAGTGAGAGCCGGCCTCGGAATGAGAGGGTACAACGGTCTCTTTATTTCACCGATAGCCGGCAGCTATCTCTTTATCGGAGGTATCTATACCGATATGCCGTCAGATATGTTCGGAGAGTTTTCTCCGATAACTGACAAAAAGGAATGTATCCATTGCGGTGCGTGCCGCCGTGCCTGTCCCGGAAATATGTCTGACAAGGCCGTCGGCTGTCTGTCAGCCATAACTCAGAAAAAAGGCACTCTGACAGCGGCAGAGGAAGAGCTGATCAAGAAAAACGGCTCTGTGTGGGGCTGTGACATCTGTCAGTCGGTCTGCCCCTATAACAAGAATATTCCAGACACAAGGATAGCCTTTTTCAGAGAGTCAAGGACCCCGTGTCTGACACCGGACATACTTGATGGTATGTCTGACGAAGAATTTGCCGAAAGGGCTTATTCCTGGAGAAAAAGAGAAACGGTAATGAGAAACGCCCGTTTGATGGTGGGAAAGGAGGATGAAAATGCTTGAGCTAATATTAGGTCTTCCCGGCAGTGGAAAGACTGCGTGTCTGAAAGAGATGATAAAAAAAGATATTGACGAAAAGAAGACCGTTTTCCTTATAGTTCCGGAGCAGGCGGCACTTGACGTTGAAGCGGAATTTACCGCATTTCTTCCTCCCTCTGCACAACTTCATTTTGAGGTTGTGAACTTTACACGCCTTGCTAACCGTGTACTTCGCACGTACGGCGGTATATCTCATAAATACCTTACCTCAGGAATGCGTGCCTGTCTTATGTGGCGTACCCTTTCTGAGATAGGAGAGCTGTCCTCTATGCGCTCATCTCCTTCTGACAGCTCATTTATCTCTCTTATGCTGTCAGCCTCAGACGAGCTCAGACTTAACGGAATCACCCCTGAAATGCTGACAGAAGCCGCAGAGGAAGCCGAGCCTCAGCTGGCGGCAAAGCTGAGAGATCTTGCGCTGGTGAACGCTGTCTACAGCGGGCTTGCACAGTCGGTCGGTACTGTTCCCGGGGACGATGTTACCAAGCTGGCAGCTGTGCTCAGCGAAAACAGCTTCTTTGAAGGTACACGTGTATACATAGATTCATTTACCGATTTCACCTCTCCCCAGCTGTCAGTTGTCAGCTCTATTATAAGGCAGGCTGATAGCTGTGTTATCGCTCTCACCTGCGATGAGGGCGGACTTGAAGAAAATATCCCTTCCTCTCCCCAATATAAAAAAAGCTACAAGACCGCTTCTCTTGTCAGAGCTCTCGGGAGAAGGGCCTCCTCAGCATATACCGAGCGTTTTCTCCCGGGTAGCCGCCGTGCTTCAAGTGAAGAGCTCAGATTCTTAAACGAAAACCTGTGGACGAATAGCGGTGCAGTATGCGAGAAAGAGCCCCGCAGTATCAGACTCCTTGAGTCATCTGACAAATATTTTGAATCAGAGAGGATCGCTGCGGACATTTGCCGTCTTGTTTCTGAAGAAGGACTCAGATATAACGAGATAGCGGTAATAGCAAGAGATATAAAAAGCTACGAGGGTATTATCGACGCAATGTTCGATAAATTCTCTATTCCCTTCTTTATGTCAAAACGCTCTGATATTATGTCAAAGGCTCCCATCAAAATGCTGTTCTGTGCCCTGTCGGTACTGCGCTTCGGCTGGAGACGGGAGGACGTGCTGACATATATCAAGACATCTCTTGCGGGGCTTGATCCCGATGAATGTGACGAGCTGTCAATATACAGTGAAAAATGGAATATAAGCGGCTCCGGCTTTTACGGTGATATAGGCTGGTCTATGAACCCCGCCGGGCTGAGAGAAGAAATGTCAGAGCATGATGCTCTGCTTCTCTCACGTCTCAATGACTCAAAGGACAAGGTGCGGCTTCCCCTTCTTTCTCTCAGTGAAGCTCTGTCAAACCGCCCCACAGTCAGAGAAGCCTGCCGCGGTATATTTGAGTTCCTCACAGAGGTGGATATGAGAGGAGCGCTTGAGAGAAGAATAGAAGCGGACAGGGCAGAAGGCCGCCTTACCGAGGCGGCGGAAAATGCCCAGCTGTGGAATATCCTTCTTGACGCCCTTGACAGACTTTCTGCCGTTTGCTCTGAGAGGCAGGTCGATATTTCAGAGATAACTGCTCTGCTCTCTCTTATGCTTGGCGAGACCTCTGTCGGCGCTATCCCACAGAGTGCAGATGCGGTAACGGTAGGATCTGCCTCAGCTCTGCGTGCAAGAGGAATAAAGGTCGCATATCTTATCGGCTGTGAAAGAGGAGTGTTCCCTGCGGCGGTAGTAGGCAACAGTATTTTCTCAGATGACGAAAAGTTAAGTCTTGAGGGCTGCGGCATAATTATGCGCGGAAGCCGCGAGGAATACGTGTCTGACGAGCTTTTCTATTTCCAGAGAGCCGCCGCTCTACCCACTGACAGACTTATTTTTTCCTATACCCTCTCCCCCTCAGGCGACTCCTCACCCTCGATCGGAATCGAGAACGCGGTAAAGCTGTTCCCTGCCCTCACGGCAGAAAGACTGCCTCAGTCCAGTCTCGACCTGCTCTACAGCAGAGAGGAAATGCGGGACGCTCTACCATCATTGCCCGATTTCTCCCCCCTCTCTGCCGCAATAAAAGAAGTTCTCCGTGATGACAGAATAGTAAAAACTCTCGAAAGAGATTATCCGCTCGTGCTTGAGGAATGCTCTCTCAGCGAAAGCACCGCAAAGGAGCTGTTCCCCGACAGAATGTCACTTACTCAGTCGCGGCTTGAGACCTTCATATCATGTAAATTCTCTTATTACTGCAATTATATTCTTGGTCTTGACCCATCAAGAAAGGCATTTGACCGTGCGGACGTTGGTACTCTGATGCACGGCATACTTGAGCGTGCCCTTAATTCAGATCAATCCGTCGACCGTGTAGTGGAAGAATACATAACAAGAATATGCCCGAGAGAAAAGCTGTCCTCGGCACGTATAACCGGACTTTTTACCCGACTTAAGACCACGGCGGCGCTTCTTGTAAAAGAGCTGAGAGAGGAGTTTTCTCAGTCTGATTTCCGTCCCAGATTCTTTGAGTATCGCTTCGGTATGTCTGAGGGCTCCTCTGCCCTTTCCTTTCCGCTTCCGGACGGTGCAAGTATATCTCTCTCAGGTATTGCTGACAGAATAGACAGCTATACGAAAGACGGAAAAGCTTACATCAGAATAGTCGATTACAAGACCGGTAAAAAGGATTTTTCTCTTAAGGACGTGGCAGACGGCATCAACCTTCAGCTACTGATCTACCTTTTCTCTCTGTGGAAATCCCCTTCAAGGGATTTTCTGGCAGAGCTGGGTGCTGATACTGTAGTTCCTGCGGGGATACTGTATTTTGAAGCAAGACCGCCGAAGGTGACTCTCACGTCAGGAGAGGATGTAGGGACTCTCGAAGAAAAAGAGCAGTCCGCCATCAAGCGCTCAGGACTGTTCCTTGACGATCCGGAGATACTGAGAGCCATGGACAAGGAGCTTGACGGAAGATTTATACCCGTTAAGCTTAAAAAGGACGGAGTATCGTTTGCATCAGAGACGAACATCGCATCACTTGAAAAATTCGGACAGCTGTTCTCAAATATAACTGATACAGTAACAAAGATCGGCGAAGAGATCAGAAGCGGCGCCGCTGATGCAAGGCCAAAGACAGTATTCACAAACGGAAAGAACAGACCCAGATGTGCATACTGCGATATGTATCCCATCTGCCGCAGAAACAGAAACGTTTAGAAAGGAGGTACCACAGTATGGCAAGCGTAAAATGGACAGACGCCCAAATTGAAGCAATAGAGACCCGAGGTACCTCTCTTTTGGTATCTGCGGCGGCCGGGTCGGGAAAGACCGCAACCCTTACCCGCAGAATAATCACGTCTCTGCTTTCAGGTAAGGGAGACATTTCCCGTATGCTTATAGTTACATTCACCCGTGCGGCAGTAGCAGAGCTGAAGGAAAGAATAGAAAAAGCTCTCGAGGCGGCATCTGCGGAAGACCCCGCACTGCGCCGCCAGCTGTATCTTCTTGAAAGCGCGAAGATATGTACTATACACAGCTTCTGCCTTGACGTGATACGTCCCAATTTCGACAAGGTGGGACTTCCCGCAAAATTCCGTACCCTTGACGATGCAGAGGAAAAGATCCTCAAGCGAAGCACTATGGATCAGCTTATCTCAGACTGCTACGATAATGAATGGACACGGATAAATCCCACGTCTTCCGTTTCCTTTACCGAATTCAGAGACTGCTTTTCCGCCGGTGATGACCGTGATGACGATACGTTTACCGACCTGTTTTTGAAGATAGGAGACAAGCTCTCAGGTCTTTATAACAGGGACAGTTATTTTCTGCACTCGGGAGACGTGTATTCAAGGGCCGCAGGTGCTGAGCCCTTTTCGGCAGACAATCCCTACGGCGAGGAAATAAAAAAAGAGCTTACCGAGTTCTCCCATCACTATAAAAAGGTTTTTCTCCGCTATAAAGATATATTTGAGAGCGGTGACGATTACGAAAAGAAGTATCTGCCTGCAGTTGTAGGTGACCTTGCTATTATAGACGAATTGATCAAGGCCGCAGATATTGGATTTGACAGCGCAAGAAACGCAGTGAACAGTGCGGTATACGAAAAGATACCGCCAGTTAGGGCAGAGCACCGCACAAGAGAGTGCGATGAGTACAGAGAGCTGAGAGACAGCTTCAAAAAGCATATGAAGGACAGGATCGCTCCATTCTTTGCGGGAAGTGCCGAAAGCTTTCAAAAGGACTCATCAAGAAGTGCGGAATTTTGCTACGCGTCAAACGGTTTTATAGGTGAATATTACAGAAGATACAGCGAGGCAAAAAGACGCCTGTCGGCCATTGATTATGCCGATATGGAGCATATGGCCTGCAGTCTTCTGTATCTTGAAAACGGAGAAAAAAGCGATCTTGCCAAGGCGTTGTCAGAGAGCTTTGACGAAATATACATTGACGAGTATCAAGACGTGAATGCACTGCAGGACAAGATATTCTCTGCGGTATCAAAAAAGGATAACCGATTTATGGTAGGGGATATCAAGCAGAGTATTTACGGCTTCAGAGGGGCTATGCCCGATATTTTCGCAGATTACAGACGACGGTTTTCCGATGACAGCGGTGAGGGCAGAGTCATTTTCATGAGCGAGAATTTCCGCTCTGACAGTACAGTCATCGACTTTTCAAATGCGGTATTCGACACCCTGTGGAAGAGGGCGGGAGACTCTATGGATTACCGTGAGGATGACCGTCTTATCTGCGGTAAAAACGGAGGGGACACTAAAAAAGAAAAGGTAGAGATTGTCATTATTGACAGCGGCAAGGAAGATGAGGGAGATGATGAAGACGGATATCTCTCAGAGGCTGTCTTTGTTGCCAAAAGGATAAAAGAGCTCCTCTCGGACGGTGTGAAATCCGACGGTACACCTATCCTTCCCCGTGATATAGCAATAATCACCCGAGGTATCAAGGATTATGCTATGCAGTATGAAGAGGCTCTCTCTGCCCGGGGGATCCCCGTGCAGAACAAGGAGCGCAAGCAGCTCTTTGAAAATCCGGAAATACTGCTGATGCTCTGTCTGCTTACTGCGGTTGACAACCCCAGACATGATATACACCTTCTCGGTACTATGATGTCTCCGGTATTTGCATTTACTCTTGACGAAACGGTGAGAATACGCAGAGCCGCCACGGAAAAAGGACTTTCGCTTTACGATTCCCTTCTGGAGTTTTCAGAGACCGACGAAGAGTCTGAAACAAAAGAAAAGGTACGCTTTCTTCTTTCTGAGCTGTCAAAATACCGCAGAATGGCAGAGGGTGCTACCGCTGACCGCCTTATATGGAGGCTCTACCGTGAGTGCGGTATAATGGCTCTCCTTGAAAAGGGAGATAACGGAGAACTTTATGCCGAGCGGCGTGCCAATCTGCTTGCCCTGCACGAATATGCAAGAAGCTATGAGGCAGGCGGGTACAGAGGACTCTACAGCTTTATAAATTACGTAAACGGTCTTATCGCCACCGATGCCAAGGTCTCTTCTCCCGAATTCGGGGACGGTAAGGACAATGCCGTTAAGATAATGTCGATACATTCGTCAAAGGGTCTTGAGTTTCCCGTATGCTTCGTTGTAGGGTGCGGAAAGAAGTATTCCGATCTTGATACCCGTGAGTCAATGGTCTTTGATATTGACCTGGGGATGGCAATGAAGCTGAGGGTGAAGGATCACTTTGCCATCGCTGACACACCCACCCACAGAGCGGTAGTAAACCGCATGAAGCGTAATGCACGTGAGGAGGAGCTGCGTATTCTCTACGTTGCTTTCACCAGAGCCAGAGAACGGCTGTATGTGACCGCTACTCTGCCCGATCCGGAAAAACGGATCGACAGTGCTGAGCTCGATGCGAAATTCCTTGATAAATACAGCATCCTCCGCAAAAACAGCTATATTGACACCGTACTACCGGCAGTTATAGCCTACCGGAATGAAAAGGGAAGCAGTGCCGCCGATGACTGCGTCAATATCTCTGTATACACTCCGGAAAGTGCGGAGAATAATACCGACGGGACAGAAAGCATGAGAGAATCTGCTTTTGCCGATTCCAAAGAAACCGCTGAGATAGCCGATATACTCAGAAACAGACTGACATTTAACTACAGGTATGAATATCTGAAAAACATACCCGCGAAGGTCTCTGTCTCACGCCTTTATCCCGATCTGCTTGACCCGGAGGAGG
>JAFQUL010000009.1 GCA_017408535.1 Clostridia bacterium | reverse complement strand
GGACTGAGATAAGGCTTAAGAGCATTTATAAGGGCAAGACTGTCCGGCCGTGCATCTTCCTTTGCCTTTGGGAGAACTGTTGCGGGTATGGACGGCTCAGACACATTTTCCGCCTCTGTCTTGCTATCACCTTCAGCTTCGCTCTTATCTTTTTCCTCGCTGTTACCGCCGCTGCTTCCCATAATGCCGCTGAGAAGCGGAAGAATGTCGGGCAGTATAGCCGCCGCCTTTTTTAAGGCGTCCGGGTCTGACAGTACTGCGGAGAGACCTGAATATAATCCCTCGGACATGGGATTTGATGCTTGCTCAGACATAGCTTACCTCCTACTTTTTGTATTTTGACAGTATTTTAAGTGCTTCGCCAACCTCCGCACTGGTTACAGAAGAGAGTGCGGCTCTGATCTTTTCCATTTCCGCCTGAGGAGCCGGCCCGTTATCCAGCTTTATCCCGGAGGTAGATGCGATCAGACGAATGGATCGCCACAGATCCTCATCAGACATGCTGAGCATTTTATTTACTGTGCTTTGATTAATTTCCATTTGAGTGCCTCCCGTTTTTTTCTTTATGCTTTTAGTATATGCAGAGAGAAAAAAACCGTTATGGTAATTTATTCTTGATACTTGTTATAAGGAGAAGAAAATGAGATTTCTTATAATTTCCGATTCCCACGGCGATATTGATGCTATAAGTGAAGCTGTCCGCAGAAGAGGCGGGAGAGACGACGGCATCCTTTTCCTCGGCGACGGTATCCGTGATGCGGAAACTGTGTCTATGAGGGAAAGAATTCCGCTTTTTGCGGTGTCCGGGAACTGTGATATCGGTACATCGCTTTTCGGTGAAGACTATAAGACAGAGCTTTCAGTTACCTTTGAGGGTGTTAGGATACTTATGCTTCACGGCCACCTTCACGGTGTATCGGGCGACGGCCTTTCCGCCGCAGATTACGCACGTTTCAGAGATGCCGATATCCTTCTCTTCGGGCATACTCATATAAAGAGTGACCGCGGTCTCCCCTCAGAGGAGGATAAAAAAGCTCTGCATATATTTAACCCCGGCAGTATCTCCCGTCCCCGTGACGGAAGTGCATCCTTCGGTACGCTTGAGATAAAGGACGGCAGATTCATCCTCGGCCACGGGATACTGTGATACTGAAACAGATTGATGAAATTATAAAAAATCAGGCTGTCTCACCGTAGAGGCGAGACAGCCTGATTTTTTATGTTTATCAGAGGATAATACAGATAAGCCCCCCGCTGCCCTCATTTATTATTCTTTCAAGAGTTTCGCCCAGCTTTTTGCGTGATTCATCCGGCATATGGGCAAGCTTTGTGTGCAGTCCCTCTCCCACCAGCTCGTAGAGAGTTTTTCCGAACATATTGGATTCCCAGATCTTTGCAGGGTCTTCCTCAAATTCTCTGAGCATAAAGTTTACTATTTCCTCAGACTGTGCTTCTGTGCCTACTATAGGATTTATCTCCGTCTCGATATTTGCGCGGATCATGTGTATCGAGGGAGCGGCGGCCCTCAGCCTTACCCCGTATCCGCCTGCCTGTCTTACTATTTCCGGTTCCTCAAGTGTCAGATCAGCTATCTCCGGCATAACGATACCGTATCCGAGATGCTCCGCATCAGAAAGGGCGGCGGCTATCCTTTCATATTTCTTGCCGGTCTCTGAAAGAGATACCAGAGCAGAGATAAGATCCTCTTCCTTTTTGATATCAAGGCCGGTTATCTCGCTTATTACCCTGTAGTAAAGCTCCCGCGGCATATCTACCTTAAGAGTTGCTTTTCCGCATCCTGCATCGATCGAGTCCACACCCACAGAGGATATATACTCGCATTTTTCCATTCCCTCCATCGCCGCGGGTATATCGCCCAGTCTCTTGACAGACCTTGCCAGATCCTTTACCGTTCTGATAAGCGCCTCTCTGATCTTGTGCTCTCTCGGAAGAGAGGCAGTCCAGGACGGAAGGTCGATCATCAGCTCGCTTGCAGGAAATTCAAGCAGGATGAGCTCAAGTATCTTCTTAATATCTTCCCCGTCCATAAGGGCGCATGATACCAGCGCCACGGGTGCTTTGTATTTTTCCTCCAGCTGGTAGCCGAGGGCGGCGGCCTCCGGGCTTGAGGGATCTGCGGTGTTCAGAACTATCGCAAAAGGCTTGCCCAGCCTTTTAAGCTCCTTTACCGTTCTCTCCTCTGCTTCGGTATAGGCGGATCTGGGAATATCCCCGATAGTGCCGTCGGTGGTTACTATTATTCCTATGGTAGAGTGGTCGCTGATAACCTTTTTTGTCCCGGTCTCGGCCGCAAGCGAAAACGGAATAGGGGTATCTGACCACGGGGTGGTGACCATTCTTTCCCCTCCGTTTTCCCCATCCTCTCCTGAGAGAGCACCTTCTACCATATATCCCACACAGTCTATCATTCTAACCGATATACCGACCCCGTCTCCGACCTTGATCCGCACCGCCTCATCGGGAATGAATTTCGGCTCGGTGGTCATAACGGTACGTCCGCTTGCCGATTGGGGGAGCTCGTCACGGGCGCGGATACGGTCCTGCTCTCCCTCGATACCGGGGATGACCAGCTCCTCCATGAATTTTTTAATAAAAGTGGATTTGCCGCTTCTGACAGGCCCCACCACGCCGATGTAGATGTCCCCTCCGGTACGGGAGGCTATATCCTTGTATACGGTGTCCATTCTAAAGAACATCCCCCTTTTGACAGCTTAGTTTGTAAATATATATTACCTCACAGCGGTTTTTATTCTCAAAAACGGACAAAACCGTATTCCTGCCAAAAAAAGCACAGCCCTGCGGAAAAACCGCAGGGCTGTAGGATTTTAGTTATTAATTTGTCTCACGAATGATATGCGTGATCAATGACCGCCTGTTTTTCCTCTTGCTCCGCTGGAAGCGAAGACCATATATTTCTTTGGAATAAAGCCCAGATCATTGAGCTTATCCAGCTCTTCAAGTGCGGCGGTAACTCCGTGCTTAAGTCTGAGCTTAGAGAAGTAGCCCTCCCAGTCGCCGGCATCCCACTGGTAGTAATATTCCTTAGTCTTTTCTTCCTCATCCTCTTTGTTTTTGTTTGCATTTTCTTCCTTAAGAGAAAATTCCTTTTGCCATCGGCTGTCCTCTACCGAATCTCTGTATTTCTCGTAGGCTAGCTTCTCGCTGTACTGTCTGACAGCCTCGTCAAACTCCTTCTGCCACTGACTGTCGCTTTCCTCGTCCCGGTAGTTTTCATAGGCAAAATCTCTGTCGGAGGAGTAAATATCATACGCCCGGTCAAGCTCCTTTTGGTAT
>JAFQUL010000069.1 GCA_017408535.1 Clostridia bacterium | reverse complement strand
TAATCGTGGAAAAAAACTCGCCTTTAGAGAACAGTTTTCTTGATTATTTGGCAGTTATTTGATATAATTTAGCTATTACAGAAGGACAGCAAAGGAGAATTTGATATGGCTGTATTCAGAATGAATTTCCCCTCAAGAGAGTTGAGGCAGAGTACAACGGTAAATGTCATCATTCCGGATAATGCGGAGGATAAGATCAAGACTTTGTGGTTGCTCCACGGTCAGTCAGGGGACGAGGACGTGTGGCTTTATAAGTCTTCGATAGAGCGTTATGCAAATGCATACGGTATAGCTGTGGTTATGCCCGGCTCCGACAGATGCTGGTTTACCGATACAGCTTACGGAAAAAATTATTTCACTTTTCTGACCGAGGAGCTTCCCGAGGTGTGCAGAAGGCACTTCAGGGCACTCAGCGATGCCAGAGAAGACAATATGATAGCTGGCTTATCCATGGGCGGCTACGGAGCAGTTAAGGCGGCGCTGACCTGTCCCGAGAAATACAGCTACTGCGGGGCGCTTTCCGCATCTCTTGACATCACGAGAGAGGGTAGACCCTATGACCTGAACGAATGGCGCAGTATATTCGGATTTGAGATCAACGATGCACGTGAGCTTGCGGGAACAAAGCACGATCTTTTTGCTCTTGCAAAGAAGAATTATGAGGAAAAAAAGGTGCTTCCCGATTTTTATATGTGGTGCGGTACAGAGGATTCTCTTTTAGATGTAAATAGGAAGTTTTCCGCTATGCTCAGCGAGTTTGGCTATAAGCATCTGTTTGAATATTCTGAGGGTAACCACTCCTGGAAATGGTGGGATCTTCATATCAAGGACGTGCTTAAATACTGCTTCGGAAAGAAATAATAAAAAATCCGCCGGGAGGCGGATTTTTTATTGCTACTTGTTACCCGAGGATATCAGCTCAGTAAAGGCTGCGTTTATACAGGGTGCTGTATATTCCACATAGTTTGAGTCGTATACGATGACGTTCTTTGCCGATTCACCGTATACACGTATAACGTCACCGGGAATAAGATTTACGTCTCCCTCACGGGTGCAGTTGCGTATGATTATTATGAAGCTGCTGCCGTCGGGGGCGGAACAAAGGTAATATCCGGGATATTTACTGTTCATCTTATCCCAGTTAACGGCATTATCAACGATCATAAGATCAACCGTGACGAAGTCCCCGTTGCGGCTGTTGCCGGTACGGAAGTAACTCTCTGCATCAATGGCAGTACATTTTGCTATATATTCTTCTCTTGAGAGTGAGGTGTCTACTGGGGTTTCTAACTGATTGGTTACACATCCGACGATATTGCCTATACCGTAAAAGCTGATTACAGAATATATAAGAGCCAGTGCGATAAAAATTCCCTTATGCAGTTTCTTATGTGGACTTGTGGCAAGAAGGACGATTCCGATAACCGGCATAAACAGAAGCATAACTGCAATAAACCACCAGCTATGATACCACTGAACGAAGGTAACTCTGTCACTGCCGCCCTTTTGCTTCTTTATTTTTATCGGCTTGCGCACACCTGCGCGCATTTCCTCAGGACAGGGTTTGCCGCACATAGGGCAGGTCTCTCCTGCGAAAAAGCACTCGCAGTCGGGGCATTTATTTAAGTCCGCTCTTTCATTTTCAACGGCATGTGAACCGAGTAAGCTTCCCATATTGTCCTCCCCATACCTTTTTTATAATGATATCATATTCACAGAATTTTGTCAACAAAGAGGTCAGGGACTTGCAGTTGATCTATCGCTGTGATATAATGATATGGTAATCTAAAAATGAGGTGATTTTATGATAAAACTGATAGCACCCGGCGACGGTGAAATGTTAAACCTGCTTACCGAGATACAGGCCGCTTTTATTGCGGATGAAGAAGGCAGAAAAAAGATTTCCGGCGGAGAAAAATTCCACTGGAATGAAATACTGGAGAGCGGAGAAGAGCGCTCTATCCCACGTCCCGTGCATTTTGTATGGCAAAGCGATGTGCCGGGCGGTACTGTGCAGCTGTCTCTTGATGACTGCTTTACAAATGTGCGCGAATACAGAAGTGATAGCCTTGAAGCTGACGTGTATAATCTCCTCTATGGGGTGAAATATTTCTGGAGAGTAGTAACCTATCTTGGCGAGGCGTCACCCGTAAGGACATTTAGTATAGATATAACTCCTCGTTTTATATATGTCGATGGAACTACTAATGTAAGGGATATAGGCCTGTGGAAGACCCCAAACGGAAGAGTAAAGCAGGGGCTTTTCTACCGTGGGTCTGAGCTTAACCGTCATGTTGAGGTGACGGAAAAAGGGCTGAAGACGCTTTCAGAGGAGCTGTGTGTAAAAACAGACCTTGATCTTCGCGGAATGGAAATCGACAATATGACAGAATTCCCCTGTTCGTCTGTAGGTATTGACTGGGTACACGCACCTGTAGTTGCCTATGCCCACCTGTACCGCGATCTGTTTATACCTTGTGTTGTCAAGTTCTTTGAGATTATATCTGACAAGTCAATATATCCTTTGTACGCTCATTGCTGGGGCGGATGCGACAGAGCAGGCAGTATGTGTCTTTTTCTTGAAGCTCTTCTCGGTGTTGATATGAAGGATATTATTCTTGATTACGAGCTGTCGAGCCTTTCTATCTGGAATATACGCACGAGAAATTATTCCGAATTTATTGAATTTACCGACAGACTTCTTTCCTTTGGCGGAGAGGGAGATTCTCTTGCCGACAAAACAAGGATCTGTCTTACTAAGCACTTTGGCATAAGGGAAAGCGTTCTCGACGATATTTGTGACATATTCAGAGAAAAGGCTTAACCGTACCTATTATGAAGAAAAAGGCTTTTTATACAGAGCTGGCATACCTTTTCGGGATGATAATAATGTCATTTGCTTTCTTTGGCTTCGGTGTCTTTGAGGGGGTCAAGCCGGGGACGGTTATCTGTGCCCTTATAAACGGAACTCTTATCGGCTGGTTTACAAGACAGCTTGAAAAGATTTTTGAATTCAAAAACAAATTTGCTCTTGAAAAATATTTCAGATAACGGAGAATAGAAAAATGTATAAGATATCATTTGGCAAAAGCGGAATAGAGGTACCCACAGTTGCTGTTGGCTGTATGCGTATCGGCGGTATGACAGACAGCGAGGTCTCACAGTTTATTGAAAGTGCTGTCGAGTGCGGCGGCAACTTTTTCGATCATGCCGACATTTACTGCGGCGGCAAGAGCGAGGAGGTCTTTGGCCGTGTACTTACTCCCGACCTGCGTGAAAAGCTGATGATTCAGACCAAGTGCGGCATTGTTCCCGGAAAAATGTACGATTTTTCATATGAGCATATCATTGAGTCGGTGGAGGGAAGCCTCACACGGCTCGGTACCGACTATATAGACGTACTGCTTCTTCACCGCCCGGATATCCTCATGGAGCCGGAGGAGGTTGCAAGAGCATTTGATCATCTGAAGAGTAGCGGCAAGGTAAGGCACTTTGGGGTATCTAATCAGAACAGATATCAGGTGGAGCTTCTTCAGAGCTATCTCGATATGCCCCTTTGTGCAAATCAGCTGCAGTTCAGTATTATGCACACTTCGATGGTGAGCAGCGGAATAAACGTAAATCTCTATAACGATTCTGCAACCGTCCGTGACGGCGGTATACTTGACTATTGCCGTCTTAAGGGTATCACAATTCAGGCGTGGTCCCCTATGCAGAACGGTTTCTTTGAGGGATGCTTTATTGATAACGACAAGTTCCCGGAAGTAAATCGGGCTATGGACGAGGTTGCGGAAAAGTACGGAATATCGAAGACCACCCTTGCCATCGCCTGGATACTCAGACATCCCGCAAGAATGCAGCCGATCACCGGAACTACCAACCCCGGACGACTCAGAGATTGCCTTAAAGCTACTGAGGTCACTCTTTCCCGGGAAGACTGGTATAAGATCTATACCGCCGCAGGCAACGAACTGCCGTAAGATAAAACATAAAGAGCTCCGCCACGGATCTATGCCGCGGCGGAGCTTTCTATCTTCTTACCGACTCATTTTGTTTTATTCCATATAGGATATCTTGCCGTAGAACAATTCTGAGAGAATTTATTTTCGCAAATAAGTCAATCCTTTATTTCTTTCTCAGCAGAGGGTATTTTTCTATTTCGTCTTCTCTGTAGCCGGCAGCTTTTGCGTGCTCGAGAGCATCAAGCATTCGGTGGCCTTTAAGCATTTCTACCGAGTGACTGTCGCTGTCGAGAATAATACGGCAACCGCGCTCCTTCATATATTTCAGTAATGGCAGAGCGGGATAGGGCTGTGTGCGCTGACTGCGGTAAAGTGCGCCGGTATTGATCTCAAAGATAACGTCCTTCTTTGAGAGTACGTCTATTGCACCGAATGCGGCGTCAAGGTACCGTTTATCTGTGGTAGAGAAAAGGCAATCGTCCTCGTTATAGATATTTATAAGATCAAAGTGACCTACTGTGGCGGGACCTCTGTCGCCTGCCCGGGACAGTTCCTCAAAATATCTGGCAATAAATGAGTAAATATCTCCGCCGAAATGTTCATTTACCGCTTTACTTACGTTGTCGACTCCCCAGTCAACAACGCATCTTGCACCGTCCGGGGCTATGGGAAAGTGATTTGCTTCTATGATGTAGTCAAGGGCTGACACATCAAGCTCGGTGTTTATGTCAAGCTCGATTCCTGCAAACAGCTCAAGACGTCCCTCATACTTTGGGCGGAGCTCCTCTACCTCACGGATTATACCGGCGAGCCATTCCTGGCGGGAGGTATAGTGGCTCTCATTTGGCATAGGAGCGTGGTTTGTGATACCTAAAGCATAGAAGCCAAGCTCCTCTGCTGCCGCCGCCATTTCGGCAATAGTGTTCCCGCCGTCGCTGTTAACTGTATGAGTGTGAAAATCTCCGAATCTCATGTTTTCTATTCCTCTCGTCTGCTTAGCGAATATTTGTGACATTATAGCATAATGTTCCCGGGGTGTCAATCTGTTTCGGTAAGATACTTCTGCATACTGATCTCACTGAGATATCGCCCGTCTTTGAGCTTAAACGCCTGTGGCTTTTCCCCGGTTCTCTCAAATCCGAAGCCTCTGTACAGGCTTTCGGCACGGGTGTTCCCCTCGACCATGGTTAGTTCCATTATCTCACAGCCTCTTTCTTTTGCGGCAGAGATCATTTCTTTGAACATAGCGCTGGCGATCCCTTTTCCCCAATGCTTTTTTATTATTGCAATGGCTACCTCCGCCCGATGGGCTGATTTGATCATAGTATGGAACGTGAGTACGCAGTTGCCGGCTATCTCGCCGTCTATATAACAGCTTATTGACAGAATATTATCCGACTCTATCCATCTGCCGATCCATCCCTTTTCCTCTTCGACAGAAATATCGTATTCCTCGGGATACCTGGCGAGAAAATCCGTCTCACTGCAGGCCTTTCTTATGTATTCGAGCATTTCTTTTGCATCATCTCTGCTCGGTGTCTTGAATAATGCTTCCGAGCCATCTTTTAATACTATCTTTTTTTCTTTGAATATCATTTTTTACTCCTTTATTTCGATAACTGAGTCGAGACATATTTTGAGCGCAAGGTCTGTTGAACTTTGTCCCCAATCTCTTTCTGCGTATTTTTCGGGTTGCGCAAGTGTATCGGCGGTATACAGGATGCATCCCCAGACCGCGCCTCTGAGTTTTGCTACTGCGGCAAGAGCGGAACACTCCATTTCAACAACCTCGCATCCCTCGTCCACTCTGTATTTCACCTTGTCCGGTGTCTCTCTGTAAAAGCCGTCTGTTGACCAGGTAACGGTTTCTCTATATGCGATCCTGTAAGACTCAAGTCCCTTTTTTATTGCTGCTTTGGCTCTTTCATCGATCTGCACGTAACGTGACGGGGGAAGGTAGTGATAGGATGTTCCTTCGTCCCGCAGAGCCTTCTGCGGAACCAAAAAAATATTTTCGGGAAAATCCTTTAGTGCTCCGCATGACCCGGCTGACAGCACATGACGAACTCCGTACCCTATAAGCCAGTCAAGAAGCTGTGCAGCTGCCGCAGATCCAACCGGGGCTTTACACAGACATATCTCCTCTCCTCTGTGATCGATAATATAGACCGGGAACTCTCCCGTTGCGGATATAAATGCTCCGACCTTTTTACCGCCTGCTTTTTTTGCATATTCATCTATCTTGTCTCCGAGAAATGCGAACACTGCCTTGCGGGGCAGGGAAATATCGAGCTTTTCATGCGTTGGCATAATGACCGCTGTTTTTTCGCTGTCGAACTCAAGGATGGGTATATCATTTTTAATAATGCTCATCTTTTTTCCTCCTTAGAAATAAAAAAGGTACAAGAAGGAGATAAACTCCGACTTGTACCGTAATTACCGTGTTCCGATATTGTTATACCGCTTTTTGGGTACGACGATACAAGCCCGATAAAAGCATCTGCTTATTATCGTGCATTTTCACGTTATTCATGACAGTGAGTGAATAAAGTGCTGTCATAGCCGAACTCCTTAGTAATTTATTGTGTAAGATTGTAGCACTAAACTTCGCAGTAGTCAACATAAGATGTAAAAAATTGTTATAATATATAAACATTCGTTGATTTTTGAGTATCTCTATGTTATAATTCAAATAAAAAAAACAGAGAAGGTGGAGTGTTTGCGAAATAAGATATTCGTAGGTCTGTTCTGTGCCTTTATACTTCTGGTAATGGTGTCCGCTCCTCTTAATGCGGCTCTGACTCATGCGGGAATAGTAAAGACCGCTAACGTCGGTAACATCATCGAAGTAGAAAAGGTGTATGAGGAAGGTAGCTTCGGTGCACCGCTCTTTAACGCCATCGAAGAGGGCAAAAGAGACGTAGCTGATATCTACACCAACTATATCCCTTTTTATGTTGGAATAACATCTGTTGCTAAGAGCACCGAGTTTGCTCTTAACCGCCCCTTTGCGGCATATCTCCTTGAAAAGGGAAATGAGCTTGCCGTTATAGCTCCTCCGGTCGAGCCGGATAAGCCACAGGACAGCGGTACCGGAGATACGACCGCAGAGCCTGTTCCTGAAGAACCGAAATTTACTCCCGTGGCAAAGGCAGAATACCTTGACGATGACGTTTTCTACAGATACTATAAGGTATCGGTACAGCTTGAGGAAAACGGAGAAAACGAGGAGTTCTATGCCCGTGTACCCGGAAAGAGTCAGAGCGAGCTTTATGATAAGATGGAGATTCAAGCGGCTAAGATAAATGACTTTGCTTCACGTGTGCCTGAGGTAAACTGGTACGTATTCCCGGTCACGTGCTTTGAGGATTCTGAAGTATTTAAGAATCTTATACCCTCTGAATCAAAGCACAATATATTCACAAGCTTCCTTGACCGGCTTGACGATGGCATTCAGTATGACTACGTCAGGATCGACAGCTATGAGGATAAGCTGAACAAATATTACCGTACCGATCACCACTGGAACGTTAATGGTTATACAGAGGGATATAACCGCATCGCCACGATGTTTAAGGAAAATTATCCCGATCTTGAAATAATGGAGCCGGAGATACATACCTTCGATAATGAGGTGAAAATGTATGGCTCTATAGATCTTGCCCTTTCAGACTATAGCCTGTACGATATTTTTGCTGCGGCGAAGTTCCCGCTTGCCTCACATACCGTGACTCGTGACTCCGCCATATCCTACGGTGGAACTAATACTATCGAAAAGTCATTTTTCCTTTACAACAACAAATTACAGAATACAGAGAAGAGCTACAACCATTATATGCAGTTCTACCGTATTTCAAAGAAGGTCGTTTATCCCGAGAATAATACCGGACGAAATCTTCTGATAATCGGTGACTCGTATTCACCTCCTCTGCTTGAGGCATTGGCGTCACATTTTGATAATACCTATATAAGATACGTTGATAACAACTTTGAAATGCCGGAGTATAAATACGAGGATCTTATAAGTGAGTATGGGATTACCGACGTATTGCTGCTTCAGATAAGCAGCAGAGTATACTGCGATTATTTCGACGATTCGCTTCTTAATCTTTATTAAACGGGGGTGAAGTGATTTATGGTATTTGCATATTTGCCTTTTGTATTTGCTTTTTTGCCCTTGTTTTTCCTTACCTACTATGCAGTAGGACATTTCTTTGGTACGAAGGGAAAGAATGTAGTTCTCTTCCTGTTTTCTCTGGTGTTTTATGCATGGGGAGAGCCGATTTATATAATCCTTATGTTTTATTCCACCATCCTTGACTACGTCTGCGGAAGAATGATAGAGAAGGGAACGGAAGAAGGAAGCGTTCTGAAAAAAAGAATATTCCTTACGATTTCTCTCATCGGCAATCTGGGACTGCTTTCAATATTCAAATATCTCGGCATGATACTGACAAGCATAAATTCTATACCCGGTGTTGCTATACCGATACCTGAGATAATAATGCCTATAGGTATCTCCTTCTATACCTTCCAGACTATGTCATATTCCATTGATGTTTACCGTGGAAAAGTGAAGGCGCAGAAGAATATTATCAACTTCGGTGCTTACGTTGCTATGTTCCCCCAGCTTATAGCCGGTCCCGTTGTAAGATACGAGACAGTTGCGGCTGAACTTAACCAGCGCAAAGAAACACTTGACGATTTTGCCGCAGGTGCACGCAGGTTTATCATCGGTCTCGGCAAAAAAACTCTTATTGCCAACATAATGGCACAGACCGCGGATGCACTTTTTATGCACGCTCCTTCATCCCTCGGAATGCTTGGCTCATGGGTGGCAATAATTGCCTATACCTTCCAGATATTCTTTGACTTCTCCGGCTACTCAGATATGGCTATCGGTATGGGCAGAATGATGGGCTTCCATTATCTTGAAAACTTCAACTATCCTTACATTGCCCGTTCTGTTACCGACTTTTGGAGACGCTGGCATATTTCAATGTCCACTTTCTTCCGTGACTATATTTACATACCCCTTGGCGGCAGCCGTGTATCAAAGCCCCGTTGGCTTCTTAATATCTTCATAGTATGGTTCGCAACCGGTCTTTGGCACGGTGCATCCTGGAACTTTGTTATCTGGGGTCTGTATTTCGGATTGCTTCTTGTTATTGAGAAGGTATTCTTGCTTAAGCTCTTTGAACATAGCAAGGTGTTCTCTCACATACTTACTCTGTTTTTTGTAGTATTCGGCTGGGTGATATTTACTCAGGAATCGGTCGGCGGTATACTTGAGTATACCAAGGCAATGTTCGGTGCTTACGGAAGATTCGGTACAGGAGATACAAATGCAGTTCTTCTCCTTCAGCACTCTGACGTAAATACCGTATTCCTTATAGCTCTTGCTGCGGCAGTGATATTCAGTACACCTATTGCAAAGAAGATAAAGGAAAAGCTTACCCAGAAGGGTAACGGGGAGCTTCCCACCGCGGCGGCGGTAGCCTATGACGTGGCTGTGTTCGCTATACTCTTCCTTTGTACCGTACAGCTTGCCCTCGGTGCATATAATCCCTTTATTTACTTCAGATTCTGATAAGCAAATAAAAAAGATCCTCGGAAGGGGCGCCTTCCATAAAGCAGGTTTTACCTACCGCAACCTTGTAGGGCGGTGGCTTGCTGCCGCCGAAAACAAACGATATATGCAAAGAAAACGGCGGGAGATAAACCCCCGCCCTACAACAAAAGGAGTACGAACAAATTGTTCGTACTCCTTTTCCATACTGTCGGGCGGTAATGAGCCGAGCCTTTCTTTTATGTTCATCTATGCCTTGTCAATTTTCCTGACAAGCACTGCTTTTGCGGACACAAAAGCAAAATTAGCTTTCAAAATCCACACCTATTCGTTTGAGCAATTCCTCTTGACATTGATATTGCTTAGGCATAGCTTTTGCCAATTCCATAGCTCTTTCGCGATTGTTTGTTGCTGCTGCGGCACCACATAAATGGTAAATGGCATTGTATCGATATTTTTGAATCGGACATTTTGCAAGTATATCCTCGCAAATTTGATTTAACTCCTTGCCCACCGAAAGATAATCCTCATTATGCTTTGGCATAGCAAGAACAGCTAAAAAATGAATAAGGCTATCTTTTAATATCCAACTATCAGGATACTGCTTTAGCCCTTCTATTATCATGTTATAAGCGTTCACCCATTTATTCGAATTTTCTCCAACAATGGATTCCCACGCCTCTTTTCTGATTCTGAAAATATCCTTTTCTTTGCTATTCAAATCCACTCCAAGCAAATAATCACAGGACACGTTAAATGTGTAGGCAATGGGTGCTAACATTGAAATATCGGGCATTGATGAATCGGTTTCCCAACGGCTTACAGCTTGCGCGGAAACTCCCATCATTTCTGCAAATTTTTCTTGAGTCCAATTGTTTTCTACACGTAATTTTTTGATTTTTTCTCCCAAAGTCATAAAAATTCCTCCAAATCTGTATTGCAGGCGGCCTCCTGTGCTTTTATTATAGTATAGTCGAAAGGTAATGTCTATGTACTGTTACTTGAACTAAAAACGCGCTTGACTTGTGCGCGCTCCTACCAACACGATATGCAGCAAAGCATAAAAATAATGAATTGGCGTACCTGCTTTATCGCAGGTACGCCAAGAGGATCTTTTTTATTGATTACTTATTTACTTAAGCAAGAGTAATCTTGTAGGTCTTATCCTTTTCAGTCATGAAGGATACACCGCGGTCGAAGGGAGCAGTCTCAATTTCTTTGCCGTCGCAGGTCACCTTGTATGCCGCACGTGCGGAAAGCTTACACTCGCCGCCGACGGTAGAGGTGATCTCAGCAAAATCAAGAGCACCGTTCTTCCAGGTAATATCTACGATATAACCGCTTCTTGCACGGAGACCGGTTACCTTACCGTCAGGCCAAGCCGCGGGAAGGGCAGGGAGAAGATCGATAATGCTGTGGTAGGACTGCATAAGCATCTCAACGATGGCTGCAGTACCGCCGAAGTTACCGTCTATCTGGAAGATACGCGGCGGATGAAGGTCAAGCAGAGAAAGGGTAGCAAAGTCACGGATAAGAGCGGTGAGGTGCTCCCAGCACTTCTCACTGTCGCCGAAACGAGCGTACAGACAAGCGGTCCAGGAACGGCTCCAACCGGTGTGACCGCCGCCGTGGCTGAGTCTCTCGTCAAGAGAACGTCTTGCTGCCTCAAAGAGCTCGGGCTGAGTCTCGTCAAGGAAGTCAGCGGGATATACGCTCCAAAGGTGAGAGAAGTGTCTGTGATCGGGGAATCTTTCCTCATACTCGTCTGCCCACTCAAGGAGAAGACCGCGCTTCTTACCAACGCCAAGCTTAGGCATTCTTTCAAGCTGAGAT
>JAFQUL010000008.1 GCA_017408535.1 Clostridia bacterium | reverse complement strand
TATAGATTCCGATTTATTGAAGATTTTGTGGATACATTGTTTGATATGGGGTGGCTAAAACCGGTTGACGATAAGGATAAGCCGGCTATTTGCATTGTCAAAGATTAACTGAAAACACTGCCGAGAAAAAACGATTACGTTTGATCTCGGCAGTGTTTGGTTTATGAAAAGCAACAGCAGAGTGTGCAGGTGGTTATGGCTGTATAACGAATACCACATGAGAATCGGTATAATTTTCCCGTTTTTTTCGTTTATCTTAAAAAATCCTCTTTTCAAACCCGGCTGTCTGTGGTATAATGTACTGATACAATGGAAAAATATTATCTTCGGGAAGTGTACATATGTTTTTAGCCGATTGCCATACCCATACGAAATACTCCTTTGACGGTCCGCAGAATTCTCTCGGCGAGGTGGATGCACTCTGTCTTGCCGCTATCGAGAGAGGGCTCAGCGAGATCGCCATTACCGATCATTTTGAGATGAACGGTGAGGTGGAGGGAATATACGATAAGACCGATACTGCGGCTATCCGCCGTGACGTTCTTGCGGCAAAGGAGAAATATAAGGATAAGCTGTACGTTGCATACGGTATTGAGCTTGGTCAGGCAGGGGAGTATCCCGAGTATGCACACAGCGTCCTGCCTGAGCTTGGCTACGAGTATATAATCGGCTCTCTTCACAATCTTCCCGGCGTTCCCGATTTTTCCTTCTTCGATTACGAAAAAATGACCGTTCAGCATATTGAGAAGCTTTTCCGTGAAAGCCTTGTGGCTCTTCTTGATATATGCGATTTTGACGAGATAAGCACCATCGCTCATTTTACCTATATGCACAGATACGTCAGACGCGCGGGCAAGGAGATAGACTTCAGTAAGTTCGGCGACGAGATACGTACATTCTTAAAGAGGGTAATAGAGAAGGGAAAAGCACTTGAGATAAATACCTCGACCCTCAGAGACCCCTCACATATTACTATGCCCACCCACGAGCTGGTAAAGCTTTACAGACAGCTGGGCGGAGAGATGATCACCTGCGGCTCAGACTCCCACGGCGCGGAGTTTGTGGGCGCGGGAATAAAGGAGACCTACGAATTTCTCGAATCGGCAGGATTTGAATATATTACAGTATTTCACGATGGAAAGCCGATAATGAAGAAACTCGGCTGATAGGAGCCTAGCGTGATATATAACTCGGATATTTTCCTAAGTTTTGGTTATCACGCATTCAAATTCAAATTAAAAATGGGTCCCTGCCCCATTTTTGTTCGCATAAAAGCGAACACATTTGAATTCTATTAAATGAAGTTACCGCCGTGAAAACGGCGGAATGGAGATTGTTATGATAATAGACGAGCATTTCAGCCTCCTTTATCCCGATGAGGAGACTAAAAGAAGACACGAAAAAGGAGAGCTCCGTCCGAACATTTCGGCTGAGGTCATCGAGTCTATAGGGCTCGGTGAGTATCTTGAGCTGAAGAGTGCGGAGATATCCGAGTTCTTCACCACAGACCCGGATACGATAAGATTCCGTCAGAAGGTGTTCCGTGATATTAAAGAGGTGCCTGAGATCGGCCGTGCGCTGACCTCGGTATTCCCGATACTCAGCGATATAATCGATCTCCGCCGCCTTGACAGTGCAGGCGGTGAGAGCACCGAGAACTACCTTACCAGTATTACCGAGATAGAGCTTTATATCTCCTGTATTGAAAAGCTGAATGATGGCTTTGCAGGAATAAGAGACAGGGTAATGAGCGAGACTGTGGCAAAGATGATCGACACCATCTCCACTCTTACAGAGAGCGACTATTATAAGGAGCTTAACGAAAAGCTCTCGGCACTTTCCGGCAGAGTAAGAGAGATAAAGAGCATTACGGTGGGTGTCAACCTTGACGGTCAGCTCCGTCCCACCGATGCGGGAGTGCTTTCGATAAATCCCCTTGAGTTCAAATCCGGTGATATAATCGAGAAGATACTCAGCTTTAATTTCAAAAAGGATGAGTACACCTGTATTGCACCTCTCGTTCCCTTTGACCGCTCACAGAACGAGAACCGCCGTATGGCACTTTCCCACGCCTTTAACTCGGCGATAAACGACGTGTTCAAATCCTCGGTCAAGGGCTGGAGAAAGATAGTAAACGAATACGTTCTTGAAAATACCGACTTCCTTATCCAGCTTATGCCGGAGATAGAGCTTCTCGTTAAGGGAGCGAGGTTCGTATCTATGCTTGAGGGCGAGGGCGGAAACGTTACTATGCCCGAGATACTCCCGGGAGAGGAAAAGGCGTTCTCCGCCTGCGGACTCTATAATCCCGACGTGGCGCTGAGAGCGGAGACGGATATAGTTAAGAATGACATTAAGTTTGACGATGACGGCAGGATCTTCGTGCTGACCGGCCCCAACAGAGGCGGTAAGTCGGTAATCACCTGCGCCATCGGCTCGGCACAGATAATGGCTCAGCTGGGTCTGCCGGTGCCGGCTGACAGTATTTCCCTCAGTCCCGTCAGCTCGCTGTACACCCATTTCCCCGCAGAGAGCGGAGACACCATCGACAAGGGACGTCTCGGTGAGGAATGTGCAAGACTTGGCGAGATACTTGATAAAGTTGACGGCGACAGTATGATACTCCTTGATGAGTCGCTGTCCTCTACCGGTGCATACGAGGCATCATATATTGCGGCAGAGCTGCTTCAGTCCTTTTCCGTCATCGGGTGCAGAGGAATATTCTCCACTCACCTTCACGAGCTGGCGGCAAGGGTTGACGAGATAAACGCAAAGTGCCGAGAGTTCGGCGGCGTGGGTATCGACTCAATCGTTGCGGATATAACGGACGGAAAGCGAAGCTTCAAGATAGTTCGCCGCCGTCCCGACGGTAAGAGCTACGCCAAGGATATAACCGATAAATACGGTCTCTCCTTTGACAGAGTTATAGACAGAATAAAGAATGAAAAATAAAACGGAGGAAATTACAATGACTAAATTGCTTAAGCTTCTTGAAGAAGACGGAAGACTTACACCCGATCAGCTGGCGGTAATGCTGGGCAAAGAGACGGGCGACATAAAAAAGATGATAGATGAGTATGAAAGGGAAGGTGTGATACTCGGCTATCAAGCTATGGTAGACTGGGATAAGACCGACCGTGAGTGTGTCAATGCTCTTATTGAGCTGAAGGTCACTCCTCAGCGTGACCGCGGCTTTGACAGAGTGGCGGAAAAGATATATAACTACCCCGAGGTAAGAAGCCTTTACCTTATGTCCGGCGGCTTTGACCTTGCGGTCATGATCGAGGGTAAGACCATGAAGGAGGTAGCACTTTTCGTTGCACAGAAGATCGCCCCCATGGATGCCATCGTTTCCACCGCTACCCATTTCGTTCTTTGCAAATATAAGGATAAGGGTATCATTTACGGTACCAAGGAAGTTGACGAGAGAGGTAATTCACCCGTATGATAGACTACACCAAGCTGGTTGCGTCTACAGCGAGAGAAATAAAGCCCTCCGGCATCAGAAAGTTTTTTGACCTGCTCAATGAGATGAAGGACGTCATCTCACTGACGGTCGGACAGCCGGACTTTGAGACGCCTTGGCATATCAGAGAGGCGGGTATAGAGAGTCTGGAGAAGGGTAAGACCTACTACACCTCAAACAGCGGTACTATAGAGCTGAGAGAGGCTATATCCGATTACCTCGACAGAAGATTTACACTTAAATACGATCCTCAGAAGGAGATCATCGTTACCGTCGGCGGCAGTGAGGCGATAGATATCGCAATCCGTACTCTTGTCGGCCCCGGGGATGAGGTCATTATCCCTATGCCTGCCTTCGTGTGCTACGAGCCTCTGGTTGAGCTGGCAGGCGGCAAGCCGGTCATCATCAACACAAAGGAAGAGAACAACTTCAAGCTCACTCCCGAGGAGCTGAAGGCGGCCATTACGCCGAAGACCAAGCTTCTCGTCCTGCCTTATCCCAATAACCCCACCGGTGCGATAATGACAAGGGAGGACCTTGAGCCTATCGCAGAGATACTAAGGGGTACCGATATTGCAGTTCTTTCAGATGAGATATACTCCGAGCTTACCTATGGCCGTAAGCACGTGTCCATCGCTACTCTTGACGGTATGCACGAGCGCACCGTTCTTGCCAGCGGATTTTCAAAGGCTTATGCCATGACCGGCTGGAGAATAGGCTACGTCTGTGCTCCTCGTGAGATCGCAGAGCATATGCTGAAGATACATCAGTTTGCAATAATGTGTGCTCCCACCACTTGTCAGTATGCCGCTCTTGAGGCAATGGTGGCAGGCGATGAGGATATCGAGTACATGAAGGGTGAGTATGACCGCCGCAGACGTTTTATCGTCAAATCTCTCCGTGAGATAGGTCTTGGTTGCTTTGAGCCGGAGGGTGCGTTTTACGTATTTCCCAATATCAGCGGCTACGGAATGACCTCTGAGGAGTTTGCCGAAAAGCTGATATATGAAAAAGGTGTTGCTATTGTTCCCGGTACCGCATTCGGTGCCTGCGGAGAGGGCAACGCCAGGATCTCCTACGCATATTCCGTCAAGCACATAACCCGTGCACTTGAGCTTATGGATGAGTTCCTGCGGGATCACAGATGATCTGTGAAATGCATTTTTTACTGCAGTGATACCGCTGTGTGACAGAAATACAAAAAACGACCGGTACGGAGTAGATAGCCCCGGACCGGCCGTTTTTTTAGAATAAAAAAATGTTATTTCATAAATATGTAAGAAAATTTATAAAAAAAGCCCTGTTTTTGATAAAATTAAGCAGAGAAATCTTGACACGGAGTAAATTCCGGGTGTATACTGTACTATATTAATATAATCATCACATTATACGTGTGACGAATATTATATCATTTCATTTGGAGGAAAATCATGAAACACATCAGATTAATTGCACTTGCCATTGCAGTTATTTTCTGCGTTGGCCTTTTCGCAGGCTGTGGTGAGACCAACTACGCTGCGAACAACACCGAGTATGTTATCGGTCTTTCAGGTCCTCTTACCGGCGGTGCCGCAATGTACGGCTCTGCAGTTGCAAACGCTGCTCAGCTTGCAGTTGACGAGATCAACGCTGCAGGCGGTCTCAACGGCATCAAGTTCAAGCTCATCGCTACCGACGATATGAACGACGCTACCAAGATCTCCACCAACTACTCCTCTATGTATGAGAGCGGTATGCAGGTATCTCTCGGTTCCGTTACCACTCAGCCCGGTCTTGAGTTCAAGAACCTTTCCGCTGACGATAACGTATTCTTCCTTACTCCTTCCGCGT
The DNA here is from genome assembly GCA_017408535.1 of Clostridia bacterium. Taxonomy (GTDB): domain Bacteria; phylum Bacillota; class Clostridia; order Oscillospirales; family CAG-272; genus RGIG2161. The sequence continues at coordinate 5,868 of JAFQUL010000008.1, read as the reverse complement.
CCGGCGACGATATCCCTACCAACCCCAACGGCTTCCAGATGTGCTTTGCAGACGGTAACCAGGGTAAGGTTGCTGCAGAGTTCGTAAACACTAACTACGCAGGTCAGACCATCGGCGTATTCTACAAGTCTGACGAGGCTTATTCCAAGGGTATCTACGATCAGTTCAAGACCAACCTTGATTCTTCCATCAACGTTGTGGAGACCACCTTCACCGAGGCTAACTCCTCTGACTTCTCCACCCAGATCGACACCCTCAAGGATTGTACCTTCATTTTCATGCCCATCTACTACACTCCCGCATCTCTCTTTATGACCCAGGCTAAGGACATCATCGCCGCTGACGGCGTATACTACGGCTGCGACGGCTTTGACGGTATCGACAATATCGACGGCTTTGATATCAACACCATTCCTCAGGAGATCACCATGCTCTCTCACTTCAACTCCAAGGCTACCGAGGGTCCCGCTAAGGAATTCATCGATAAGTACGTTGAGAAGTACGGAGCATCTACTCTTAACCAGTTCGGCGCATCCGCTTACGACTGCGTATACGCTATCTTCAATGCAATGAAGAAGGCTATTGACGGCGGCAAGGATATCCCCGTTACCATCAGCGCATCCGATCTCTGCGAGATCCTCAAGGCTGAGTTCAACGGCGGCTTTACTTACCAGAACGGCGTTACCGGCGAGAACATTTCCTGGGAAAGCACCGGTTACGTAAACAAGGGTGCTATCAAGTACATCATCAAGGAAGCAAACTGATCCCTGTTTCGCATCCGACATAAGTTAATTTGAGCATTCTGCATATGTCGGTCATACGGCCGACATATGCAGAATTTCTTATAACACAGCATTTCCGATGAAAGGCGGCTCCATCGGGGTCGATATCTGAATATGGAATTAATTTTATCAACAGTAATAAACGGTCTCAGCCTCGGCGGTATATACGCAATGATCGCTCTCGGCTACACCATGGTATACGGTATCGCCAAGATGCTTAACTTTGCTCACGGCGACATCATAATGGTGGGCGGATACGTGATCTACGTATTTATGGCCTTTCACAATCCTCTTCTCGCTATTCTTATGGCGGTGGTGTTCTGCGTGATACTCGGCGTTGTCATCGAAAAGGTGGCATACAAGCCTCTCCGCGGTGCGTCTCCTCTTGCAGTGCTGATAACGGCTATCGGTATCAGCTATCTGCTTCAGAGCCTTGCGCAGATCATCTTCGGCTCTGCAAATAAAATGGTCACCGTATACGATTTCGGTTCTGTAACCTTCCTTGGTGCAACGGTGCAGGTATCTGCTCTCGTTACCCTCGGTGTTACCGTGATCGTTATGGCCGCTCTGACACTTTTCGTAAAATACACCCGTATCGGACGTGCCATGATCGCCGTTTCCGAGGACAAGGGTGCGGCTCAGCTAATGGGTATCAACGTTGACGGTATCATTACCGTTACCTTTGCCATCGGCTCGGCTCTTGCGGCTCTTGCGGGTCTCTTCTATCTGCTCAAGGCCCCCAGTATTTCAAGCACTCTCGGTGCAATGCCGGGTATCAAGGCATTTACCGCGGCGGTAATCGGCGGTATCGGCTCTATCCCCGGTGCTATGCTGGGCGGACTTCTTCTCGGTATAGTCGAGTGTATCTCCTATAAGATAACCGTTATAGCACCCTATACCGATGCTATTGAATTCTCAATACTTATAATCATCCTGCTTGTGCGGCCTACCGGCTTCCTCGGCAAGAAAAGGAGGGAGAAGGTATAATGAAAACGAAATCAAAGAGCTTCGATATGAAGCATTATATAAACTATATCGTTATCGGTATATTCACTCTTGTGTTCGGTATATTTTCTCTTGCGGGCGGACACCTGAGCAACTCAATGGTCTTCCTTTTTGAGAAGATCGCCATCAGCATTATACTTGCTGTATCGCTTAGCCTTGTTGTAGGCTTTCTCGGAGAGCTGTCGCTGGGTCATGCCGGCTTTATGTGCGTGGGTGCATATCTCGGCGGTAAGGTAGCGTGCCTTCTTGAACCGATGCTGGGCAACACCGCCGCAAACCTTCTCGTGGGCCTTGCGGTCGGCGGTATCTGTGCGGCTGTCTGCGGTGTTATCATCGGTATCCCCGCGCTCCGTCTCCGCGGTGACTATCTTGCAATAGTTACTCTTGCCTTCGGTGAGATAGTAAAGTCCATCTTCCAGAATACCTCAGACGAGTCATTCGGCGGTGCGCTCGGTCTTACCACTCCCCGTTACGACAAAAAATATCTCTTTATATTTGCTTTTGTACTGGTAATTATCACTCTTATCATAGTTCAGAACTTTATCCGCAGTAAGCACGGCAGAGCGGTCACCGCCATCCGTGACAATGAGATCGCCGCACGTGCTACCGGTATCAACGTAACCAAGTATAAGCTTATCGCATTCACCCTTTCCGCTTTCTTTGCCGGTATTGCAGGCGTTCTTTACAGCTTCAGCAACTACACGGTACAGAGCGTTAAGTTCGGCTACAACTATTCTATCGAGATCCTGGTCATGGTAGTTCTCGGCGGTATGGGAAGCATCAACGGCGCTATCATCTCCGCCGCTCTTATCACCTTCCTTAATACCAAGCTGGCTACCGTTCTCACCGGCGACCTGGCAGTTCTTCAGAATCTGCTTTACGCAATTATCCTGATACTCATCGTTATCTATAACAATGCGCCTAAGCTCAAGAGCTTCCGTGCAAAGTACAATATCCGTAATCTTATGAGTAAGATAATCAAGCCTAAGAACGATCCTTCAAAGCGTAAGGATGACGATGCCAAGTGGGACGTTGTTCCTACCAAGATAGAGATGAACGAGATCCTCTCTATCGACGTCAAGCCTCAGAAGCTTGGAAGCGACAAAAAGGAAGGAGGAGATAAGTAATGGCTGAGCCTATTCTCAGAACACAGTCTCTCGGTATCTCCTTCGGCGGACTTAAGGCCGCACAGGACGTAAATATCACCATCGAAAAGAATCAGATATACGGTCTTATCGGACCCAACGGTGCAGGTAAGACAACGATATTCAATCTTCTCACCGGTGTGTATAAGCCCACCACCGGTACCTTCTTCCTTGACGGGGAGGAGATCTGCGGTCTTTCTCAGGAAAAAATCAATCACAAGGGCATCGCACGTACCTTCCAGAACATCAGACTTTTTAACAATATGTCGGTCATCCGTAACGTAATGGTCGGCCTCCACGGACAGAGTGAGTATAAGTGCAGTATATGGGATTCCTTCTTCCGCCTGCCCCGTCACTTTAAGTCTGAGAGAGAGATGAGAGAGCGTGCCAAGGAGCTGCTCCGCATATTTGACCTTGAGGAGGAGCGTAACGGCCTTGCCTGCAATCTTCCTTACGGTAAGCAGAGAAAGCTGGAGATCGCACGTGCTCTTGCCACCGGACCCAAACTTCTGCTTCTTGACGAGCCTGCGGCGGGTATGAACCCCCACGAGACTGAGGACCTGCAGAAGACTATTCGTTTTATCCGTGACGAGTTTGATATGACTATACTTCTTATCGAGCACGATATGAAGTTTGTTGCGGATCTTTGCGACAAAATAACCGTGCTTAACTTCGGAACTGTGCTTGCAGAGGGCGACACAAAGGAGACCCTGCGCCATCCCGAGGTAGTCCGTGCGTATATTGGAGGTTAATGAGCTATGGCATTACTTGAAGTTAATAACCTCGAGGTATATTACGGAGTTATTGCCGCTATCAGGGGCATCAGCTTTGAGGTAAATGAGGGTGAGATAGTCACTCTTATCGGTGCAAACGGTGCAGGTAAGACCACCACTATGCAGAGTGTGGTCGGACTTATTCCCAAGCGCGGCGGTACTGTTACCTTTGACGGTAAGGATATTACTCATACCCCCTGCCACAAGATAGTGCATCAGGGTATGACCCAGGTGCCTGAGGGAAGACGTATATTCCAGGAGCTTACCGTATACGAAAATCTTATGATGGGTGCGTATTCAATGAAGGACTCATCCGGGTTTAAGAATGATATTGAAGCGGTATATACAAGATTCCCCCGCCTTTCAGAGCGTCGCGGACAGATCGCGGGAACTCTCTCCGGCGGTGAGCAGCAGATGCTGGCTATGGGACGTGCAATAATGAGTCACCCCAAGCTGCTTATGCTTGACGAGCCTTCAATGGGTCTTTCTCCCTTGCTTGTGGACCAGGTATTTGAAATAATCAAGGACATCAACCGTGACGGCACTACCATTCTTCTGGTTGAGCAGAATGCGGGCAAGTCACTTGCTATATCGGACAGAGCATACGTGCTTGAAAACGGCAGGATCGTTCTCACCGGTACAGGCGAGGAACTTGCATCCAGCGAAATGGTACAGAAGGCATATCTCGGCGGTTAAAGGATATGAAGCTTTTCCGTTCCCCGCAGTTTCTCGTCACCGCCTCAATGGCGTTGTTCGGCACTATTCCGCTGTTCGTAAGGTTTATTCCGCTCCCATCCGGGGAGATTGCTCTCTACCGTGCGGTGCTTGCAACAGTGCTGGTTGGTATCTATCTTCTGGTCACAAAGAACAGGTTTTCCTTTTCCGACCTGAAGGGGCATCTTATTCTGTTGCTAGTATCCAGCGTGGCTCTGGGTGCAAACTGGATATTTCTGTTTGAGGCATATAAGTATACCTCGGTATCAACCGCTACCCTCAGCTATTATATGGCTCCCGTTATCGTTACGGCGGTGTCCCCTCTGCTTTTCAGAGAACGGGTCACTCCTCTCAAGGTGGTCTGCTTTGTTATGTCCACCCTGGGCCTTGTGCTGATAACCGGCATCGGCGGTGCAGGTAAGAATGATCTCATCGGCATTGCTCTCGGTCTTGCCGCCGCCTGCCTTTACGCAACGGTGGTGCTTGCCAATAAGAGCATACCGAATATTGACGGCATCCGCCGTACCTTTCTGCAGTTTGCGGTGGCATCGGTGGTGCTTGTGCCTTACGTTGCATTGACCGGCGGCTTTAATCTCACCTCCCTTGACGGACGGGGAATAGCGGCACTCATCACTGTCGGTGCGGTGCATACCGGCGTGACCTACTGTATGTATTTTTCCGGTCTCGGCGGACTCAGCGGCCAGAGTGCGTCTATGCTCAGTTATATAGATCCCCTGGTTGCCGTTCTGATATCTGTCTTCCTTCTCGGTGAGAAGATCACCGTCCTTCAGATCATCGGAGGTCTCCTGATCCTCGGTTTTTCCCTCCTCAACGAGCTTGCACCCTATATAGGAAAACAGAAGAACATAAAAGAAAAATAAAAGGTTTGACTTCAGTGTCACTTTCAAAATAATACTTGACCGGATCGGCAGAGGTGTTTTATCCTCTGCCGATTTGTGATATAATGATTTTGGTGATGATAATGGAAAATAAAAAGGAATTACATAAGAGAAAACCGACAAGGTTAAAGAATTTTAATTACAGCTCTACAGGAGCATACTTCGTAACGATATGTACGAAAGATAGAAAGCCAATACTCTCGGATATTATCAAACCGGTAGGGGTCGGCGCCTTCGACGACCCGCAAATACGTTTGACAGAAACCGGTAAAGTTGTAGAAAAATATTTACTATCAAGCGAAAATATACACGGTGTAAAGATAAACAAATACGTAATTATGCCTAATCATATACATATAATTATCTTCTTGCGTTCTGGTTCGTATGATAACGGGTCGTCCGAACAATTTATTGTTCCGGCGCCGACCCCTACCAACGAAATGTTGCCGCACGTTATTTCTACCTTCAAACGGTTTTGTAACAAAGAGCTTGGAAACAATATTTTTCAACGCGGGTATTATGAGCATATTATTCGTGACCGGGAAGACTA
>JAFQUL010000068.1 GCA_017408535.1 Clostridia bacterium | reverse complement strand
CCGTCCCTGCCGAAATTCTGCCAGGTCATATTGTTGTCTCTTCCGATAATACCGCCCCAGCCGTATCCGAATTCCCCGGCATCGGCGGGAACGGTCTTCCCTGCACAAAGCGAGTCGCCGAGGAAAACAGCGGTCTTCCCTTTGAGTCTGTCGATGCTTTCCTCTTCTATACTCAGGGCAGAAACAGCCCCCACCGTTACAGCAGCAGAGCCGTCGTAGACCTGGTCTCCTATGGTAAGAGAATATGGACTCGGGAGCCTTTGGGGGATATCACTTGTTTTTGCAAGGGTAGTGACGTAATGTCCCCAGCTGTCGTCCGACAGATTTCCGTAAAGCTCAATAATATAGAACTTGCTGTTTCGCATGAATATATTTGAGCAAAAAACTATTCCCTCTGCCTCGGCAATATGGAAACCGCAAAAATAAACGGTCCCTAAGGTCTGATGATCATATTCAATGGAAACGTTTCTACCGGTCTTAACAGCCTCGGCTACAGCTGTAGGTGTAAAGTCCTCTGATGTTCCGATAAGGGCGGTATCCGGACTGCCGCCTGTACCGCCGGTACCCCCTCCTGCGGCTATCCAGCTGCCGGTAACAGGGTCTTTATATTTTAATATACTCATATTTCTATCTCCTTGTTACATTTTTCCAAGTACAGCATACACCTCATTAGGCAGATTTGTGAAGTCGGGATCTGACCAGCTGAGTCGCATGTATCTATCGTCGTTTCCGGGGGAAAACCAAGCGGTGGAAACAAGGTCTATGGGGTGACCGGCGGAAGTCGAATCTATCAAATCGTGATACCACAACGGATAGTAATGTATATTAATGGGGTCAACATTGGTGTTGTAAATTTTTGCTATTACCATTTTTCCGTCGTTTATCATTTTACTAAGCTCTCCCACGGTGACGGTAGTAGAGTAAACAGGCCCCGCCTCAACATAAATAGGGATATATGCCACTACGGGTAGAGCAGGCAGAAATTTTTCCTCTATCTTTTTGATAATATTACCTGTTATTTTCACGGTGGCAGAGGTTAAACCATCCAATGCCATTATCACTAACATTCCTTCCGAAGCCATTGTCACGATAACGAAGGGCTCGCCTGTGTCAGTGCCGCCCATTGCTAATCCGACATTACCTATCGCTCCGCCCATTCCGCTCATGGTTTGTGCAACGCACGTATACTCTGTGCCGTTCCAGGTTACCGTATACGTTTCATCTGATACAAGAAGTTCTCCTGTATACTCAGGTTGCTCATATATACCGTCCTCAAATGTTACTTCTGTTTCCGAAAGAAGTTCGAATATACTTTCGGAAAACGGCCTGTTTTTTATATAGTCTGAGGCCGTCTCGTCATTCTGCAGCCAGTCGGGAGTAGATACGTTACTGCCGCTGCTCTCGCCGCCTACCGCTGTTTCGTCAGTGTCTACCCACAGAACTGCGTTATCATCATCAGGAGCTGATGTACCGATGTGAATACCCACATCGGGGTAAGCCAGCTTTTCGGCAAATTCCTTCTCTGTGCCGGCAAATCCTGCTTCTTTTGCAATATCATAGGCAGATGCACCGTCCTGTCCGTCCTCACCCGGGTCACCCTTATCGCCTTTGTCTCCTTTTTCTCCCTTCAGGTCGGCGGAGTCTGTACCGCTTGCCGAGGTTACTGTAAGCACCGTACCACTCCAGGAATGCTCGAGTGAGACCCCGTCCTTGCCGTCTTTACCGTCTGCCCCGATTTTGCCATCCTTGCCGTTCTCGCCTGGGTCACCCTTATCGCCTTTTTCGCCTTTGTCTCCCTTTTCTCCCTTCAGGTCGGCAGAGTCGGTACCGCTTGCCGAGGTTACCGTAAGCACCGTACCGCTCCAGGAATGCTCAAGGGAGACTCCGTCTCTGCCGTTTTCGCCATCCTTTACTTCGAACTGCTGTTTACCGTTCTTATCGGTAACCGTTACTGTGTGCCCGTCGGCGGTCTGTGTGACGGATACCGTGGGGCTGACAAAATTTTCTTCATCCATAGCCCGCTCAAGAGCATCCTTTACCGCCAGATCGATACTGCCTACCTCGCCGATCATTTTGGCAAGAGCTGTGTACTCGTTTGCAGACTCTATGGCGTCATCGTCTGATACCGTATCGTCAACAGCTATATCGAAGGTGGGGGAGGTGAGAAGGTCCCCTGTCTCTGAATACAGAGATATTTCGCACTTTACCTTCCCCGGTACTGCGATAGTCTGTGACGTGATGGGTACAGTCAGGCTTCCGTTATTTACGGTACATTCATTAAAGAGAACTGTGCCGTCAGGTTTTTCTCCTTTGAATACCGCACTGCAGCCATCCCCCGGAAGGTAGGGGCGTCCGTTCTGAGTAAGCGTTATGATAAGCCGTCTGACCGTATCACCTTTTTTTACTCTGGGACAGACGGCAGATACGCTCTCGTTTATATCAAGAGAAAATCTGTAGTCTGAATAATTCATTTTTTTCCTCCGTTTCATTTTTTGCGGCACCGCCCTTCCCGTAGGGCGGCACCGCCGTAACTATCCTTACTGTTATACTGTAACGGATTTTTTCCCTCTTAGTCACACAACCCCCCCGAAAAAAATAAAAAAAATATCCGCAGTACCTTTGAGTACTGCGGATATCTGTTTTATGGGATAGATTCAGTTATTGTTGTTATTGCCCTGGTCGTTCTTGCTACCGCCGAGAGAGGTTACCTTGTTGAGGATAACCACGCTGAGAACTATGAGAGCGGTAACCACGAAAATGCCTATCATTCCCTTAGCCATGTAGGGAAGAGTTGAGAGAAGTACATTTACATCAAACATCGATCATCAGCCTCCAATCATGGTAAGGATAAGACCGCCTGCGATAACAGATGCGATCTGTCCGGAAACGTTTACACCGATAGAGTGCATAAGCAGGAAGTTCTGGTTGTCCTCCTTAAGACCCATCTTATGCACAACACGTGCAGACATGGGGAATGCGGAAATACCTGCCGCACCGATCATGGGGTTAAGCTTCTTGTTCTTGGGAAGGAAGAGGTTGATAAGCTTTGCGACCATAACACCGCCGGCGGTATCGAAGATAAATGCAACGAGACCGAGACCGATGATCATAAGGGTCTGCCAGGTAAGGAACATCTCTGCCTGCATCTTGGTGGCAATGGTAATGCCGAGGAAGATGGTGATGAGGTTTGCAAGGACCTTCTGTGCGGTCTCGGAAAGAGAATCCAGCACACCGCACTCACGGATAAGGTTACCGAACATAAGGAAGCCGATAAGAGCAACGCTCTTGGGAGAAAAGATTCCGGTGATAGCCGTAATAACGATGGGGAAGAGGATCCTTGTCATCTTGGTAACGTTGGCGGGCTTGTAGGGCATACGGATCATACGCTCCTTCTTGGTGGTAAGAAGCTTGATGACCGGAGGCTGTACAACAGGCACCAGCGCCATATATGAGTAGGCGGCAACCATTATTGCGCCCATATAGTTTGAACCGAAGTAGTTTGCAACGAAAATAGAGGTGGGGCCGTCTGCCGCGCCGATGATGGCGATGGAAGCGGCATCCTTGAGGTCAAAGCCGAGGAAGGATGCAAGGCTGAGGGTAAAGAAGATACCGAACTGAGCCGCCGCACCGAAGATCATCAGCTTGGGGTTGGAGAGCAGAGGACCGAAGTCGATCATTGCGCCGATACCGATGAAAAGGATAAGGGGGAACAGCTCATTTGCTATACCCATGTTAAAGAGCTCGTCTATAACACCGGGCTCGTATGTAACGCCTGCAGTGCCTGCCTCAAAGAGTGCCTTACCCTCAGCGAGGTCCTTTATCCAGACACCGTTCATATAGTATCTGTCAACGGCGCCGGATATAGGAAGGTTTACCAGGATCGCACCAAAGCCCATGGGAAGAAGAAGGGTAGGCTCCATATCCTTTTTGATAGCAAGGTATATGAGCACACCGCCGATGATCCACATAATGACCTGCTGCCAGGAAATAAACATCACGTTGGAAAACAGGCCTAATATATCATTTAAAAAACCCATTTCTTTGCTCCTCTACCTTATTTTAACATTCCGCCGAGAAGCTCTGCGGCCGCGGCCACAGCAGCATCAAGCTTTGAGAGATCAGCCGCACCTGCAGCTGCGTTATCGGGACGTCCGCCTCCGCGGCCGCCGGTAACTGCGGCAACTGCGCCTGCAAGCTTACCTGCATGAGCGCCTGCCTTGACTGCATCGGGACCTGCAGCGGTAACGAAGCCCGCTTTTCCGTCAGTCTCGGTTGCGAGAACTACTACGATGTCGGAGTATTTAGCTTTCAGCTCGTCAGCAAGAGTTCTTGCCGCATCGGCAGATGTACCGCTGAGCTTAGATGCAATAAGTCTTACTGTGCCAACGCTAACGGCAGAATCGATAAGGTTGCCGGCTTCCTTTGCTGCCAGACGGGCACTGAGCTCATCTGCACGGCGGGAAGCGGCCTTTGCCTCCTCGGTAAGAGCGGCTGCTCTGTGGGGAAGATCTGCGGTGTTGGCTACTTTAAGCTCTGCCGCAGTATTCTTAATAAGCTCGTCCTTGCCCCTAAGCATATCAAGAACGCCAAAGCCGGTGGTAGCCTCTATACGGCGGATACCTGCTGCGGCGGAAGCCTCGGAGATTATCTTGAAGAGGCCGGCCTTTGCGGTGTTGTCAAGGTGAGTACCGCCGCAAAGCTCACAGGAGTAGTCGCCCATCTTAACCACGCGGACGAGATTGCCGTACTTCTCTCCGAAGAGAGCCATAGCACCCATTTCACGGGCGGTGTTTATATCTGTCTCAACGGTGACGATCTCCTCACCGCGAAGGATCTCTCTGTTTACCTCAAGCTCAACCGTCTCAAGCTCCTCGGGAGTAAGAGCGGCAAAGTGAGAGAAGTCAAAGCGAAGGATCTTATCGTCTACGTAAGAGCCCTTCTGCTCAACGTGTGTACCCAGTACACGGCGGAGAGCCGCCTGCATAAGGTGTACTGCGGAGTGGTTACGGCGGATAGCCGCACGGCGCTGAGTACAGATAGCGGCAGTAACGGTCATACCGGTCTTGACGGTACCGTTCTCTACCTCACATACGTGCATATATACACCGTCAGTCTTCTTGGTGTCAAGAACCTTAAGAGCAACGCCGTCAGCGGTGATGGTACCGCAGTCGCCTACCTGGCCGCCGCCTTCGCCGTAGAAGGGAGTTCTGTCAAGGATAACGGTTACCTCACCCTCACCGATCTCCTCTACTGCCTGTCCGTCTGCGATAAGGGCAATGACCTTAGCGGAAGAGGCATCCTCACAGTAGCCGGTGAATTCGGTGGCGCTGAGTCCCTCAACCAGAGACTTGGAGCCCTCGCTCCAGCCGCTGATGTTGGCACGTGCACTTCTTGCTCTTTCCTTCTGCTCCTTCATGAGAGCGGTAAAGCCCTCCTCGTCAATGCCGAGACCTGCCTCAGCGGCGATCTCACGGGTAAGGTCGATGGGGAAGCCGAAGGTATCGTAAAGACGGAAGAGATCCTCGCCTGCGAGGGTATCCTTACCGCCGTTTTTCGCATCTGCGATAAGAGTATCAAGAATGCCGAGACCTGCGTCGATGGTAGCGGCAAAGCGCTCCTCCTCCATCAGTACGACTCTCTTGATATAGTCGAGCTTTTCGGTAAGCTCGGGATACTCGGTGATATTCTCTCTTGCAACAACGTCGCAAAGATCGGACAAGAACAGTCCCTTTATACCGAGGAGCTGGCCGTATCTTGCGGCACGGCGCATAAGACGGCGAAGCACGTATCCGCGGCCCTCGTTGGAGGGAACAACGCCGTCAGAGATAAGGAAGCAGGTGGAGCGAATGTGGTCGGTAACAACGCGGAATGCGATGTCGTCACGGTCATTCTCACCGTACTTCTTGCCGGCCTTCTCGCTTACTGCATTCATAATGTTGCGAACAGTGTCTACCTCAAACAGGTTGTTGACACCCTGCATCAGGCACGCAAGTCGCTCAAGGCCCATACCGGTGTCGATATTGGGCTTTGCAAGACGGCTGTAGTTGCCGTGGCCGTCGTTATCGAACTGAGTGAATACCAGATTCCAGAACTCCATAAAGCGGTCGCAGTCACAGCCGGGTTTACAGTCGGGAGAGCCGCAGCCGTACTCCTCACCGCGGTCGAAGTGGATCTCAGAGCAGGGACCGCAGGGACCGGAGCCGTGCTCCCAGAAGTTATCCTCTTTTCCGAGACGGACTATTCTCTCTGCGGGAACGCCTATCTCCTTGTTCCAGATGTCATAGGCCTCGTCATCCTCTGTATAAACAGATACCCAGAGGCGCTCACGGGGAAGGTCGAGGACCTCGGTGATGAATTCCCACGCCCAGTTGATAGCCTCTCTCTTGAAGTAGTCTCCGAAGGAGAAGTTACCCAGCATCTCAAAGAAGGTGCCGTGACGTGCGGTAAGACCGACTCTGTCGATATCGGGTGTACGGATACACTTCTGGCAGGTGGTCATGCGGTGACGGGGGGGCTCCTCCTCACCGGTAAAATATTTTTTAAGGGGGGTCATACCTGCGTTTATGAGCAGTATGGATTTGTCACCGTTGGGCACAAGGGGAAAGCTCTTATGTCTGAGGTGATCCTTTGACTCATAGAATGAGAGATATTTCTCACGCAGATCGTTAAGGGAAGTCCATTCCATGGCGAATGATCCTTTCATATTTATAATATACTTGAAACAATTTTACATTCTGATATTTTACCACACAGTTGGCAATATGTCAATAATTTAGAGAAAGTCATCTTTAAAAGATTAAGAGATACCGCCGCACTTGACTTTTCCTTCCCTCTGTGCTATATTATGTCTAAAAATGAGCATCTCTTTTGCGGAGGACAGGCAATGGAAGTATATTTGGTACGGCATGCGGAGTCACGGCAGAATGTAAAAGACCCGGAAAACCATCCGTATTCCCCACTTGTAGCTAAATATGAAGATGGGGATTTTTCTATAACTCAGAGGGGAGAAAAGCAGGCCGATCTTACCGGTCAGCGGCTTTCAAAGGTTGACTTTGATTATGCCTTCTGCAGTCCTCTGCACCGTCACGTTGCCACGATGAACGGTATTCTCCGTCATCAGAAGAACTGCAAGAGAGTGGAGCTGTTAATCGATCTTTTTGAAAAGGGTATTCACAGCTACAGCGGTATGCCGACAGAGATACTCAGTCAGCTTTACCCCGACATAGAAATAGTGCCCTGCCCCAACCCAACTCCCACCGGCGGCAAGTACAGCTACTCGGTGGATGAGATGTACGACATGGTAGAGCTGAGAGAAAGAGCACGCAGGGTAGAGCGGTATCTCACCTCCCGCTTTACGGGAAAGGAAAAAATACTGATAGTCTCATCCGGCGACTTTATCGGCCGTTTTCTTACCGCCGCTCTTCTGCGGCTTCCCGATCAGGTCATAGACAAGGCGACCTCCTTCGGTGCGGCCAACTGCTCTATCGGGCGTTTTACCCTTCACGAGGGCGGTATACGGACAACCTGCCACTATATTAACGAGACAGCTCATCTTAACGGGATATAAGCGACTGACATAACAAAATCAAAATATTGAGGAGATAACGAAATGAAGATATATCTTGTAACCGCGAGCGAAAACAGAGAGGCTCTTGAAGCACTCAGCCGCCGTTTTTCGGGGGTCAGACTCGACGGAATTTTTTGTGCTCCGGTAAAGGACCAGCTCCTTACCGCAAACGCTGTGAAAAAAACGGCAGATTTTGACGGACAGACTCAGCTTATCCGCGATCTGGCTGAGGCAGGCATCGAGGGCTGTAAGTTCCTTTCAGACAGAGATGCCGCGGAGATATTTACCGCAGGTGAGCTTGCTCCCACAGAGGCCCCTACTCCTACCGGAGGTCCTCTTGAATTTGACCGCTTTGAGGCAGTAGACCTTCAGTACAAGCGTATCCGCGCGGCAAGAGTAGAGGATTATCTTCTCAAAAGGTCAGAGAGACGGCCGGAGAAGTATCTTGTGGTAACCGGCTGCAGATTTGCATCCGAATCGCTGATGAACGCTCTGATGCACAGCTTCCCCACCACTCCTCACCATATAAGTATATATAACTGTCCCGAGGCATCGGTAACAGTCGTTGATATTACCGTTGGGGGTATCGGAGTAAGTACTCTCGAGCTTCTCGGCGACCTTTCGCATCTCGACAAATAAATCACGGAGGTATTCCAATGTACGTATACATCATCCGCCACGGTCAGTCGCGCGGAAACATCGACTACAGTCTGCGTGACGCAGAGCCGTTTCATCCTCTGAAAACCGAGCTTGAGAGAAAAGACCCTTCTCTTACCAGACTTGGCAGAGAACAGGCAGAACTTGCCGGCAAGAGACTGTCTCAGATAGAGTTTGACGCAGTATTTTGCGGCCCTCTTCACAGACAGATAGATACTGCCGCTATCGTTATGAAGCATCAGAAGAAAAAGGTAAAGATAGAGGTGCTTTCCGATCTTACCGAGGTAGGTCTTGAGGGCTATGCCGGCACCCCCACCGAGTTTTACGGTGAGCTTTTCCCGGATGTGGAGATTATTCCCTGCTCAGACCCTTCCCCTACCGGCGGCCCGGGTGTTATACCCTCCTCTGCCGAAAATTCCGAGGGCTTCAGACTCAGGGGCAGACGGCTCGTAGAGTATCTTAAAAAGAGATTTTCCGGCTCTGATACCATACTTCTCTCCACCTCCGCTATGTTTGGCGGCGCTATCGTTATTCCCGCTCTTCTTGAGCTTACTGACAACGATATAGATACCGGAAAGAATTTTGAGTTTAACAACACCTGCATCAGCATGGTGGAGCTTACCGACGACGGGAAGAAAATCGTTCATTTTTCAAACGATATTACTCATCTGTCTCTCCCCGAGGGTGAGGACAGTACAAAATATCCCTTCTGACCACCGGAGCGAATAACTGTAAGGAGAAAAACAGATGCGTTTATATGTAATAACAGAATGTGATGATTCGGCGGCAGACAGAGCCGGCAGACAGATGGCAGGTGTACCCCTTGACGCGGTGATTTACGGCGACAGCGAAAGAGGAAAGAGCACAGCCGATGCTGTTGTCAAGTATCAGGAAAAGCTTGATACCCCCGAGATGGTATCTGAGCTCTGCGAAAACAAGACTCTCACCGACAGAGAGCGTGCAAAGGCCGTAAAAGAAATGATCACCGAGAGATTTAAGGGCTGTGAGAAGGTTGCCGCCATCATGCCGGCAGAGTTTTTCGGGAACAGCTTCGGTGCAGTGATAATGAAAATGTCAGATGAGGCTATAGACAACGGTGCCGCATTCGGTTGTCACGAGGGTGCAATATCCTCCTTTGCTGTGGGCACAAGCGCAGAGGCGTCATTTGTAAACAGCACTCTCCATCTCAAGGTCTCTGACCCCGAGATGATAAAAAATTTTTGAATTAAGTAACATCGGTAGTAATCCCCGATATATAACCAGGAGGAAATAAATATGTACGTATACGTTGTGCGTCACGGACAGTCCCGCGGATGGCCGTCTGACACCGAGCTTCAGAAGGAGCCTTTTCACCCGGCAGGGGCTAAGTACGAGCCTATAGACCCTTCCCTTACCCGTCTGGGACACAGGCAGGCAGACCTTTGCGGTAAGTTTCTTGCAGATATAGATTTTGATGCCGCATTCAGCGGACCTCTTCACAGACATATAGATACTGCAAAAGGTATTCTTCAGCATCAGAAAACCCATAAAAAGCTGGAGATACTCTCCGATCTTACCGAAATGGGTCTTGAGGGCTGTGACATAATACCTGAGGAGATATACGATGTTCTTTTCCCGGGCCTTGATATACTCCCCTGTTCAGATCCTTCCCCTACGGGCGGACCGAAAGTTCTTCCTCAGTGGGATGAGAAATATTCCACTCTCAGAGTAAGAGCCAAGCGTGTGGTAGACTATCTCAGAAAGCGCTTTTCCGGCTCTGACAGAGTGCTTGTGGTCAGCTCAGCACTTTTTGGCGGTGCTGCGCTTATCCCCGTGCTTCTTGAGCTTACTGAAGAGGGAAACATGGTAGACTTTTTCGATTTCCAGAATACCGGAATCACTATGGTGGAGATCACCGATGACGGAAAGAGAATACTTCACTGTGCCAATGACGGTTCTCACCTGATACTTGGCGATTGCGAAGAGCTGTCAAGGATCACCCTCTGACAGTCCGGGTAAATCTTTTAGCATAAGGAGAATAAAGATGAAGTTATACATTATAACCGATTGTGATGCCCCTGCGGCAGACAGAACCGGAAGACAGATGTCAAGAATAAAGCTTGACGGGGTATTTTACAGCTCTTCTCGGAGAGGCAAGGCAACCGCAGAGTCTATTCTGAAGTATCAGAACGCAGATAATTGCCGCTTTGAGCTTCTTGAGAGTATTTGCTCTCTTGACGGGGAGAAAGCAGAAGCTTTTATGGGTGCACCTGCCGAGAGCCTTCTCAGTATGGGAACTGTTGCTCTCGTTGTCCCTGCAGAGGACTTTGGACAGCACCTGGGACCGAAAATTATGCACGTGTCTGACAGAGCCCTCAGTGAGGGTGTACAGTTTGCCGCTGCAGAGGGGACCATCTCTATGTTTGAACTGAAAAAGGGTGAGCAGGTAGATAGCAGCAACAGCTTTGTCAACGCCTCTTTGCACCTTAAGGTATCTGATATTGAAGCAATAAAGGACCTTCGTCTTTCATGTGAGTAATTTGATTTTCAGCTGCCGATGTGAGGAGAGAAGATAAATGTACGTTTATGTAATACGCCACGGCCAGTCAAGGGCTAATGTTGGCGACCCCGAGAATCATCCTTTCCTTCCTGCGGTAAGAGACTATGAGGAAAAAGATCCTTCCCTTACCGACCTTGGCAGGAAACAGGCTGACCTTGCGGGAAGACGGTTGTCCGGAATAGATTTTGACGCTATTCTCTGCGGACCTCTTCACCGCCATCTTGAGACTGCCTACGGCGTTGTACGCCATCAGAAGAGAAATAAGGAAATAGAGATACTCAGTGATCTCACCGAGACGGGGGACGAAGGCTACGGCGGACTTCCCATCGAAATATCGCAGCCTCTTTTCCCCGGCATGAAAATAATTCCCTGCTCTGATCCATCCCCCACCGGCGGCCCCGGGGTAATACCCGAGTGCGACGCGAATCCCGTGGCTTTCAGACTGAGGGGCAGACGGTTGGTAAATTATATCAGGGAAAGATTTTCTTCTGACTCAAGTATTCTTTTAGTCACATCCTGTAACTTCGGCGGCGGTATCCTGATGCCTGCCTTGCTGGGACTTACAGACCGTGATATTGATACCGGCAAGTTTTTTGAATTTAACAATACTGCCATCAGCATGGTACACGTCAAGGATGACGGCCGCGGGACGGCGGCTTTTGTAAATGACGTTACCCATCTTATTCTCCCGGACAGCGAGAATATTGAGGGTTATCCTTTCTCCTATCTGGGCTATTTTGCCCCGGGAGGTAATAACTGATGAGAATTTTTGTAATCAGGCACGCCGAGTCGCGTCAAAACGTAAAAAACTCCGCTGTTCATCCCTACGACCCGAGAGTTGCGGAGTATGAGGCAAGAGATTATTCTCTTACCGAGAAGGGTATCGAACAGGCGGACAGAGCCGGCAGACGGCTCTCGGGAGTAAAGCTTGACGCTATATTCTGCGGACCTCTTCATAGGCATATTGCAACGGCAAATGAGATACTTAAGTATCAGACAGAACTAAGAACCGCAGATATCCTAAGCGATCTGACAGAGTCAGACGTCTGTGATTATCCCGGTATGCCTACCGAACTGCTCTGTGAGCTTTTCCCGGATATCAGTATAGTTCGCCACTCACCCTCAGTGACGGGTGGAAAGGCATGTTATTCCGCCGCAGAGCTGGGCGATAGAGTATCCGAGCGAAAGAGGGCTGTGAGAGTAATGAAATATCTCAGGGAACGATTCCGCGAGGGTGGAAATATTGCAATAATCGCCTCAGTGAACTTTTTCGGCAGCACTCTCGGCAGCGTTATTATGGAGCTGTCGGATGAAATGGTAGACAGAGTAACCGGTTTCGGCTGTGACAACGGATCTGTCTCTCTTTTCCAAGATAACGAGGGACATACCGAGGCTTGTTTTGTAAACGACGTGCTTCATCTGAACGTCCCGAATGCTGAAATGGCAGCTGAGCTGCCCTTTGCTATGCAATAATACAGAATGAGGAATAGAAAATGAAAGTATATCTTGTACGTCACGCCCAGTCGAGACAAAATGTGGGTGATCCCGAGAACCACCCCTTCCGTCCGGAGGTTGCACAGTATGAGGACGGTGACGTTTCTCTTACCGCAAAGGGACACCAGCAGGCAGATCTTACCGGCCGCCGGTTGGCATCAATAGATTTTGACGCTATACTCTGCGGTCCGCTGCACCGCCATATTGCCACCGCCAACGGAATAATCCGGTATCAGAAAAACTGCAAAAAGCTGGAGCTTATAAACGATCTGCTTGAAAAAGGGATACACAGCTATGCGGGTATGCCCATAGAGCTGCTCCGTTCTCTTTATCCCGATATGGAGATAGTTCCCTGTCCCAATCCCACCCCCACCGGCGGAAAGTTTACCTACTCTCTTGAGGAGATGTACGATATGGTGGAGATGAGGGAAAGAGCAAGACGTGTGGAGAGATATCTCACTGCACGCTTCCCGGATGATGCAACTATACTTATCATTTCCTCCGGCGACTATATGCGCCGCTGTCTTATCCCCTGCCTCATGAGACTGCCCGACCAGGTGATCGATAAATTTACCGCATTCGGCTGTCATAACTGCTCTGTGGGAAGAGTTGACCTTCATAAGGACGGCAGACGCTCATCCTGCGTTCTGCTTAACGATACCTCACATCTCTATATTGATCCCGAACAGATACCTATCATAAAAAATTCTTGACATGCGGGGACAATAAAAAAAAGGACAGAGAATTTTGATATGCACCCCAAAAGTGTCTAACTTTTGGGGTGCATATCATTTTACGTTCTCTGTCTTTTTTATTGAAAATAACCGGCTTTATTTAATGAGTAACAAGCGTATTTGCGGTACACATAGTGGTAATAGAGAAATCTGCAGAATCAGACTGTGTTTTATTTAAAAAGATTTTTCGGTTTGTCAATAAGACCTGCAAGATAGTCCAGAGACATATTGTAATATTTTGCCAAAGTTACAAAATGATGCATTGGCATTTCGCGCTTTCCGCTTTCATAAAGCTGATATTGCTGTCTGGTAATATTTAATACAAGGGCTATATCCTCTTGCTTTTTATCCGAGTCTTCTCTGATATCCTTTAGCCTTTGATAAACGTACATACGGTATCTCCCACTCCGAAAAAGGTCATGTTTATAGATCATATTATATCACGGCATTCGAAAAAATGCTTGACAAGCATTCAAACGAATGCTATAATGTGGCATATGCATCTGTTTAAGTGCAAATACAAAGGAGAGAAAAGCAATGAAAAAAACACTTGAAACGCTGTGGAACGATTACCTTGCGGGCGAATGCGCAATAATTGACACCGAAGAAGAAAGGGAGCTTGCAAAAAAGGCTGTGGAGAAGCACGAAATTATAAATGATTTGCTGACGAAGGAACAAAACGATGCTATTGAAACATATATTGATGCGTTGTGTGAAACTTATGATTTTTTTGCCAAAAAGGCATTTTTTAAGGGTTGTGAATTTGCTGCGTCTTTTCTCATAGAAGCCGCAATTAATAAAAAATATAAATGGTAAACATTTTGTAGTGAAAAGTGTTTTGTACACTATTTCTCGGAAGCACGGTTTTTCTGTGTGAGTTTTTATTAAATAGCTATTGTTTATTTCCCCGAATAGTGATAAAATAATG
>JAFQUL010000067.1 GCA_017408535.1 Clostridia bacterium | reverse complement strand
TAACCTTGTTAAGGGTCTCGGTCCCGTTATGCAGATCGCTGAGGGTTGGACAGTTAACCTTCCCGAGGATGTTAACGATACTCTTATGGAGCGCACCAATCCCACTTGGCCTTGTACCTGGTTCGCACCCAGATGCACCGGTGAGGGCGCATTCAAGACCGCTTACGACGTAATGAACAACTGGGGCGCTAACCACGGCGCTATCAGCTACGGTCATATCGGTGCTGATATCATCACCCTTTGCTCAATGCTCAGAATCCCCGTATGTATGCACAACGTTCCCGAGGACAAGATCTTCCGTCCTGCGGCTTGGAATGCATTCGGTATGGACAAAGAGGGGCAGGACTACAGAGCTTGCCAGACCTACGGTCCTCTTTACAAGAATATATAATATTGTCTCTGTAAAAACATGGGAAGTCTTAAGAGACTTCCCATGTTTTATAAAAGGAGGATTATTCATGAGAAAAATTTTACTTCTGTTGTTGATTCTCACTGTTTTCGGTACGTTCCTTCTTTCTGCCTGTGATTCTCAAGGTTATAATGACACAGTTCCGCCTACAGATGATGCCGTTCCCGGCGAAGAAACAGCACCCCCAGAGGAACCGGCTAAAAACAGTATATATATAGTAGGAGATTCCCTGTCCTGTGAGTATAAAGGCAATAACCTGGAAGCATTTTATCCCCGTGTCGGCTTCGGCTCACAGTTAAAAAATTACACACACGAAAAGCTGATCGTAAATAACCTTGCTCTTTCCGGCAGAAGTTCAAAAAGTTTTATTTCAGAAAATGAATATAAAACACTGAAACTGCTTCTTCGCGAAGGTAACTATCTGATTATTGCCTTCGGTCACAATGATCACAACAGCGAGGATCCCGAAAAATTTACAGACGCATCCAAGGACTACACCGATCCAACCTCCTTCGGATATTCTCTGTACGAGAACTATATAAAGCTTGCTCGGGAAAAAGGCGCTATTCCAATCCTTTGTACCCCTGTTGTATACTGTAACGGAGGCTCGAGTGATTACAGCGGTGCATACGTTCATAACACCGAAACCGGTGATTATCCCCAGGCTATTCGTGACTTAGCCGCCGCTTACAACATACCGGTGATCGATCTGACCAATATCACCAAGGTCAGATATGAGGAGTTAGGTGCTGAAGCATACAGATATCACTCTGTAAAAAATGGACTTCTTTCAGAGGACGGTGTTACCGTCACACCCGATCTTAACGGTGAGATCGACGGCTGTCATTTGAACCTGTACGGTGCAAGCTACGTTGCCTACAGACTGGCAGAAGAGCTTAAGAATATTGACGGAATATCCAAATACATTCTCGACGATATAGAAGAACCCACAGCCGATATTCTTGAAAGGTATCACACAGTCGAGCGGCTGGAAAAGTTAGATCAGTTAAATAAATAAAAAAACACACATCGATTGCGGAAAGGACAGCAAATGAAAAAATTCTTCATTATCTCGCTGTATATCATAGCAGCAATACAGATCATTGTCCCTTTCTTTACTCTGGCTACAGTAGGATATGACGGTTACGTATCATTTTTCTTTGATATTTACAAATGCTTCGTTCCCGCTATTCTTGCCGGCACTTTGATATACCTTCTGAGAAAAGAAAAATAACATAAAGGGGCTGTCTCACTAACGTGATTCAGCCCCTGAAATCGAATTCGGCAAATGAAAATTGTGAATATCTTAATTATAAAATTAGCCAAAAACATTCGAGTTTCCGAAAATCGCGGTTTCCTGTCCGCTATTTTCGAGCGGGCTGTCTTATTAAGACAGCCCGCTTTATTTGTGTGATCAGTTGATAACAAACTTTGCGATAGACTCGGGAATCTCTTCCTTAGCGATGGAAGAGGTGATAACAAGGTTAACACCAACCTTCTCAGCAAAAGCGTCAAGCTTAACGATCATCTCTGCAAAAGGCTCAACCTTATTACCAACGATCTTGAGAGCGGAGTCTACGAAAAGATCGGTAACGTCATGGTTGCTCGCAAGAATACCTGCGATGAACGCATAGAGAGAGGTTGCATCTGCAATACCGTACTGAAGAGTGTCAATAAGACGAACCTGGTGCTTGATATCATATATCAACTTAGAGCCCATTTCAATACATACGACGGAACCCTTAGTATCCTCGTAAGCTTTGTTTGACATCTCAATAAGAGTCTTGGTTTTTCCGGAGCCCTTAAGTCCAACAATTAACTGAAGCATAATTATGTTCCTCCAATGTGAGTATAGGATTTATCAGTGGGGGAAGGGATCCTTACATCCTCATCTCCCATTGACAACATTATACACTAAACTATTGTGAATTGCAATAGTTTTTTGGTAAGTTTGTGCAAAAAATAAGCTTATTTTATTCTTGCGCGGAGAGCCTCTCCCATATCCTCATAGCCGGGCTTACCGAGAAGAGCAAACATATTCTTCTTATATGCCTCAACACCGGGCTGGTTGAAGGGATTAACGCCGAGAACGTAACCGGAGATCGCGCATGCAAGCTCGAAGAAGTAAACTGCAAAGCCGAAGGAATAAGCACTGAAATCGTCAAGCTCAAGAACGATATTGGGAACACCGCCGTCATTGTGGGCAAGAAGAGTTGCGCACATTGCGGTGTGATTTACGCTGTCAAGAGTGCTGCCGGAGAGGAAGTTAAGACCGTCAACGTTTGCCGCATCCTCAGGGATAATAACCTCACATCCGGAATCCTTTACGCTGATAACAGTCTCAAAGATGTTGCGGGTACCCTCCTGGATATACTGACCGAGGGAGTGAAGGTCGGTGGAGAAAATAACGGAAGAGGGATAAATACCCTTGTTATCCTTACCCTCGCTCTCGCCGTAAAGCTGCTTCCACCACTCGTTGAAGAGAAGGAGAGAAGGCTCGTAGCCAACCAGGATCTCAATGCCTCTGCCCTTTCTGTAAAGCAGGTTGCGGAGAGCGGCATACTTGTAGCAGTCGTTATTGTCAATGTCGGGATCGGTAAACTTACAGCTTGCGTCAAAAGCACCCTTCATCATTGCGTCAATATCTATACCTGCAACTGCGATGGGAAGAAGGCCGACAGCGGTAAGAACGGAGTATCTGCCTCCAACGTCATCCGGAACAACGAAGGTCTCGTATCCACGCTCGTCTGCAAATGCCTTAAGAGTACCGCGCTCACGGTCAGTGGTAACGAATATTCTGTCCTTTGAGCCCTCTGCTCCGTACTTCTTCTCAAGAAGCTCACGGAGAATACGGAAAGCTACTGCAGGCTCGGTAGTGGTACCGGACTTGGAGATAACGTTGATACAAACGTCACGGCCCTCACAGATGGAAAGGAGCTCCTTGATAGCAGAAGAACTGATGGTGTTACCTGCGAAATAAATGTCGGGAGTATCCTTCTTAAGATTGTTGTAAAGGGGTGACTTAACGAACTCGATGGCCGCACGGGCACCGAGATATGATCCGCCGATACCTACAACGATAAATACGTCGCAGGACTTCTTTATTTTCTCTGCCGCTACCTTAATGCGGGCGAATTCCTCTTTATCGTAATCGGTGGGGAGAGTCTCCCAGCCAAGGAAATCACTACCCTCTCCGCTTCTGGACTTAAGAGTGTTATGAGCAGTAAGAACCTCCTCCTTGATCTTACTGAGTTCCTCGGCTGAAACGAAATCGCCGAGATAATTTGCGTTGAGCTTGATTGCCATTTTTTACTTCCTCCGTTATATACTGATGCTGTCGAATATGCTGATTCGAACAATAATATTCTACAGTATATTATATAACAACCTTTTATCTTTTTCAATGTTTTTTTACATTTTACCGCAAAATAATTGTCTTATTTTTTCATCAGCAATGCCGCTTGAAACAGCCGTCCGAGAAGGCCGAAAAAGCCGATCCTCTCAGTCCCTCTCAGGGGGGAAATATCTGTGCGTCCTATCTCATCTTCCCCGTTTTTATATATTATTTGACCGATCGGCTCTCCTTCTTTCACGGGGGCGGAAATATATTCCGGCAAAGATATCTCATAGGTGACGTTCTTTATATTTTCCTTTGGGAGTACGGAAGAAAAGTCAAGGCATTTAAGAGGAAGATAGCTGTCCACTCCTCCGTAAACTCTTATATTCTCAAGCTCTATCTGCGGTGAAGCATATACCCCGTAGTTCGCAAAACCGTAGTCAAGGAGCTTTTTTGCCTGAGCATTGCGTATATCCCCTGAGGGAGAACCCATTATTACTGCAATAAGCTGCAT
>JAFQUL010000066.1 GCA_017408535.1 Clostridia bacterium | reverse complement strand
TTTTTCATTGCCTCGCGGAGCGCAATATCCTCAAGCCAGGTCTCATCGTTTGAGTCCTTGTCGCTGATCTGATCCATAACGTACATAGAGTCTCCGTTGTCACTGTATATAGGCTCGTACAGGGATATGGGATCAACTATCGCCTCGAGTGCGGCGGCAACGTCACACTTTTTCTCCCCGAGAAATTCGGCGATTGCATCCACCGTAGGTTCTACCGAATTATCGGCGGACAGCTGCTCCTTTGCGCTGAGTGCTCTGTAGGCAAGGTCTCTTACAGAGCGGCTGACTCTGATGGCGTTATTGTCACGTAGGTACCGCCTGACCTCACCGATTATCATAGGAACTGCGTAGGTACTGAACTGCACGTCCATTTCTATATTGAAGTTGTCCACCGCCTTTATAAGTCCGATGCATCCCACCTGGAAAAGATCGTCAAGATTGTCGCTTCTTGAAGTAAACCGCTGGATTATACTGAGCACCAGACGCAGATTTCCGTCCACCAGCTTCTGCCGTGCACCCTCGTCTCCCCCTCGTGCCCGTCTGAGCAGCTCGTCCTTTTCGGCGGCTGTCAGGGTCTTTAATTTGGCGGTATTCACCCCGCATATCTCCACTTTGTTATAATGCATTTCTTCCCCGCCCCTCTTTTCTTTTACTCGAGTTAAGTATTGCCGCGGGCGGTCGGGATTTATGCAGAGACAGGGGCAATCGGCTTTTTTTACCATTTTTGAGCTTCTTTGTCTTCACCTCTATTGACAGCGGGGACACTCTGCCGTATAATATAATTAATTTATAAATAGCTTTTATAAATTAATGAAAGGCAGGCCGAAATGCAAAATTCAAGAAAAGAAAGTCTCGGGAAGGTATTCTCCGTCATCTATGACAGCCATCCCGTTTCAAGACGTGATATCGCAGATAAGACCGGTATCAGCCTAATGTCGGTATGCAATGCCGTTGAAGCTCTCGACCGGCTTAACTTAGTGAAGGAGACTCTCGCCGAGGGCGGCGGAGTAGGCAGACGTGCCTCTCTTCTCTCCCCAGCTGACGGTGAATATCTTATACTTGATCTGACACGGGTAAACTTTGAGATACTGCTCTTTTCTCTCTCCCGTGAGACCATTTCAAAATATCTCTATATGCCCCGTGAGGGCGAGGATTTCTATGCCTCCTTCTGCCGCTTCACAGGAAGTCTCACCGGCTTTATAAAGAATAAGGTCACACGTCCCCTGATCGGTGCCGGCATTCTCTTCCCCGGCAAGTACGACAGAGAGACGGACAGGGTAAAGGGCGACAGAAGCGGAAACTACGAAAAGATAAATCCCGGCACCATGCTATTTGATCTTATCCCCAGCCCCTTTATCGAGGTGGGAGAGGATCTGACGATGGGTGCAGCGGAAATTCTCAGCCGCCCAGAGGCATCCGGGAACACGGTATACATAAAGACCACCTACCCATGCGGTGCGGCGCTGATAACAGACGGAAAGTTGCTCTGCGGCTCAAACCCCGGTCTGCCCGGTCTCGGCTTTGACCCCATCACGGCAGACAGAGATTTTGCAAAGCGGTATTTCGACAACATTTCTCTTTTCTCGGTCTCGGATATGGCGGCAAGGAGCATTGCGGCATATCTCACTCTCATTACCCCGGACAAGATAGTTATAGAGTACGATCCCCTGTTTCCCGACACCGTTCTCAAACTGAAGATCACCGAGCTGCTGAGAGAAAATTATCTCTCTCCCCACACGCCTGTCCCCGATATCTCGCTGATAAAAACACAGCAGTCAGCACCCGTCTCAGGGCTTTCAAGAGCGATAGTCTCAAAATATCTTGAGAAAAAGCTCACAGAGCTCTGAAAACTTTAAAGAAAAGCAAAAAAACTCTTGACAAAGTATAAACCCTCTGGTATAATGTTTGGGTACAAAGAAGCAGAATGTTCTCCGTTCTCACCTTACGGTCCTTACCGTCGGGTCCAATATTACTTCTATAGGCATTATTTTTGTCTGAGTATGCGGAGAATATTTCTCCGCATTTTTATTTTTCTTGGAGGTGTATATTATTAGCACTAAGAGTCCGCAGACCAACCTGATCAACGAAGACATCAAGGCAAAGGAAGTCAGGGTCGTAGGCGAAGATGGCGAACAGCTCGGCATCATGAGTTCAGCCGAGGCACTTCAGAAAGCGTATGACGCAGGAGTAGATCTCGTTCTTATGGCGCCCAACGCAGTTCCCCCCGTATGCCGCATCATGGATTACGGCAAGTTCCGTTTCGAGAAGGAAAAGAGAGAGAAGGAATCCCGTAAGAAGCAGCAGACCGCCGAGGTCAAAGAGGTTCAGCTCAGTTGCCGCATAGATACACACGATTTTGAGACCAAGGCAAACCGTGCCATCGGTTTCTTAAAGCGCGGCGATAAGGTTAAAGTCATTGTCAAGTTCAGAGGACGTGAGATGGCACACACCGAGATAGGCCGTGAGCTTTTAGCTCGCTTTGAGGAGTACTGCTCCGAGTTTGGAACAGTTGACAAGAAGCCCAATCTCGAGGGTCGCTTCATAACTATGTTTATGGCTCCCGTAAAGTCCACCGGCACCAAATCTGCTGACAAGGAAAAGCCTGCCGCAGAATAATAAAGACGACAGATTCATTCATCTGAATTTGCTTGATAAATTTACGAAAAGAGGTTAAAACAATGGGAAAAATCAAGACGCATAAAGCTTCCGCTAAAAGATTTTCCGTTACCGGAAGCGGTCTCGTTAAAATGAATCACTCTCAGCATCGCCACAAGCTCGGTCTTAAGACCACCAAGCGCAAGAGAACTCTCCGCAAGGCAGCGTATCTCAGCACTTCCATGGCGCCCACCATCAAGTCCCTTATCGGCAAGAACTGATTAAAGAGAATTACAGGAGGAATAATATAAAATGGCAAGAGTTAAGGGTGCGCTTTCTACGCGCAAGAGAAGAAGAAAAGTTCTTAAACTCGCAAAAGGCTATTGGGGTGCTAAGAGCAAGCACTTTAAGATGGCTAAGCAGGCCGTACTTAAGAGCGGTAACTACGCTTTCGCCGGCCGTAAGATGAAGAAGAGAGATTTCCGTTCTCTCTGGATCACCCGTATTTCCGCACAGGCTAAGGTTTGCGGCATCAACTACTCTACCCTCATGCACGGCCTCAAGCTTGCAGGTATCGATCTTAACAGAAAGATGCTCGCTGAGCTTGCAGTTTCCGACAAGGAAGCTTTCGCTGCTATCGTAGAGAAGGCAAAGGCTGCTCTCAACTAAGAGATAAAGCTAAAGAACAAAAGACCGATCAGTGTGATCGGTCTTTTTTGTTTTGCCACTGCCGTTTCGGTCACATTAGAATTCCCCCCGTGGATATGTGGGGTAAAATACATAATTAAACCCCGGGCGACCTGCGGACAGTCGAGTGAATTGCTGACGCAATTCTTGCCTGTCCCTACAGAGTTTCATCACATTTTGAAAATATATATCAAACTTGTAGGGGGCGACGACCTCGGTGCCCCGAGGTCCTATGGAACAAAATACAAAATTAAACCCCGGGCAACCTGCGGACGTGCAATGCACGCCCCTACCCGAATATCATCGCATTTTGGAAATATATATCAACTGGAATGATATACTATAAGTAGAGTCGACAAACACCCTAAAATCTGATAAAATAGAAAAAAGCAGAAAGAAGGAAAAAAGAATGGC
>JAFQUL010000065.1 GCA_017408535.1 Clostridia bacterium | reverse complement strand
CCATTTTCGTTCTGCTTTCAAGGCTTTTCGGTAATATTAAAAAGAACGGAGCTATCAATAAGAGGAATGCAGATATCGTCTGCTTTATCGGTATCACCGTTATAGTTGCAGAGTTTGTGGTCAGCGCGGTGTACAGATTCTTTAATTATACCCTTGTCAAGACCTTTTCCCTTGACTCTGAGACTGTCAAATACGTTTTCGGCGTGTCTTTGACTCCCATATTACTCGGCGTACTGATACTGCTTATCGGCATTGTCTACGGCTATGCCGCAAACGTCCCTGCAGAAATAGCATCTCCATCACTTCCGGTGGAAGCGGAAAATGAGGAGGACTGACTTATCCCGTATAGTCCTCTACAACAGAGGAAAATTCGCTCATAGAGTAGACCTTAAACCCACGGGACAAGAGCTCTCTGTCCCGATCGGGCAGAGTAGCCACCGTCACCGGCAGTATCTCTGACAGCTCCCCGGAGCTGCTCCATATTCCGATCCTTCCCCTGTGCTCCTTTACGGTATAGAGGGGCGGACGGATGTCAGCGGCGTTTGAGTCGCCGGATAGGCGGTTTATATCCTGCCGCAGGTCCTTTTCCGCATTTTTGACAATGATATTAGAGTAGCACATGGCAGTAGCGGAGCTGATGACGGTAAGCGCCGCTAAGATAAATATGACAAAGCGGAGCTTGCCTGTGAGAAGATAATTATTTTCCATTTATTTTTACCTCCGGGTACAGTTACGGATTTTATGCGTATATTTATTATTTTCCCGAATTCATAATATATTCAAAAAGATGTATTATACTTTATAGACAAGCAGTTTTTATTTTGATTATTACATCACCGGCTTTTCTGACCAAGGATAACCGAAGAAAGGGTCACGGTAAATGAACGATAACAGAAACAACAAAAAGATTCCCCCGGACGGCAGTCAGAGCAGTCCTCCCCAAAAGAAGCAAAAGACCTACGAAAAGATAAACTGGGGCAGTGAGCTTTCAAATGCAGGCCGTGTGACCGGCAAGGTGACGCTGAGGATACTCGGCTACCTTCTCAACGTGCTTCTCACACTGCTTCTGGTGGCGGCTATCACCGGTATGATAGTGGGTACCGCTTTTCTTATCTACGTAAACAACTACGTTGATCCCGAGATAGATATGGCACTCTTTGAGATCGACCAGAATCATACTACCACTGTATATTATACCGATTACACCGACCGTGAAAACCGCGTCGGTGAGGTCATTGAGTTTGATCATCTTTACGGCGCTCAGAACAGCCTTTTCGTCTCCTACAATCAGATGACCAAGAATCATAAGCACCTGGTGAATGCCTTCGTTGCGGCGGAGGACAGACGATTCTGGACTCATGACGGTGTGGACTGGATACGTACTCTTTCGGCGGCAAAGAACTTTATTATGCCATCCTCCGACCGACTTTACGGCGCGTCCACCATTACCCAGCAGCTTATCAAGAATATAACCGGTGACAACGATGCCACCATTGAAAGAAAGATACAGGAGATAGTCCGTGCTCTCAATCTTGAAAAGCACAAGAGTAAGGATCAGATAATAGAGATGTATCTGAACATCGTCAACCTGGCAAACAACTGCTACGGTGTTCAGGCGGCGGCGAATACCTATTTCTCAAAGGATGTCAGCGATCTCAGCCTCGTTGAGTGTGCATCCATCGCCGCAATAGTACAGTCACCTACCAAGATGAACCCCTACAGCCGTCCCGAGAGAAACAAGGAGCGCCGTGACGCTATCCTTAAAAATATGCTGGAGTACGGCTTTATCTCTCAGGAGGAGTATGACGAGGCTGTAAATACCGAGCTTGTGGTAAAGCTTAACCGTGATACCGAAAGCGGCAATATCACCACTAATTCCTGGTTTACCGACGCTATGATAGAGGACGTTATAAACGATCTCGTAGCGTTGAAGGGATACACCCGAACGGTTGCCAACAACCTGATATACTCAGGCGGTCTTAAGATATATGCAACGGTTGACCCCCGCGTGCAGGAGGTACTGGAGGAGGAGTACGCAAAGGACTCCAATTTCCCCGAGACTACCGGTATTCAGCCTGAATCCGCTATGGTGGTCATTGATCCCGGTACCGGTGATATTCTGGGTCTTGTGGGCGGACGAGTCAAGGAGGGTAACCGAGTACAGAACCACGCGACTATGAGTACCCGTCCTCCCGGATCATCCATCAAGCCTATATCGGTTTACGGTCCGGGACTTGAGTACGGCATTCTTACCTTTTCATCTATATACGATGACGTCCCCGTCAACTTCGGCGACTATACGGTAGATCCCGATCCGGAGATGGATCCCGAGGAGATAGTGGAACCCTCGCCCTGGCCCCATAACTATCCCGACCGTTACGGCGGACTTACCACAGTGGCGGATGCTATAAGACGCTCGGTCAACACCGTTGCGGTAAGAATACTTGGTGATCTTACCATTGACAGGTCCTTTGATTTCGTATACAACAAGCTTAACTGCAAGAGCCTGATAGAGGGACGCACTCTCGAGAACGGTCGTTATATCACCGATAAGGGTGTTGCCGCACTGGCTCTCGGTCAGCTTGAATACGGTATTACCGTAAGAGAGCTTACTTCAGCATACACTATGATCGCCAACGGCGGTATTTACTGTCCCTCCCACACCTACCTTAAGGTAGAGGATGCAAAGGGCAATGTCATCCTTTCAAATGAGGAACTGGGCAAGACGGTAATGAGTGAGCAGAACGCCTACATCCTCACCAAGATGATGCAGGACGTTGTCACCTCAGGTACGGCTACCGCGATTACCCTTGACCAGACTATCAACGTTGCAGGTAAGACCGGTACTACCAACAGTGACTACGACAGATGGTTCGTTGGTTTTACTCCCTACTACGTGGGCGGTGTATGGCTTGGCTTTGAATATCCTAAGTCACTTACCAATATAGCGGGCTCGTCACACGTTAAGCTGTGGGACACCGTTATGCTGAGACTCCACGAGGAGATAATAGAGGAGGCTGAGAACGGCGGAGCGGAGCTCAAGGAATTCGATGAACCCAGCGGAATAGTCAAGATGCAGTATTGCGCCGCATCCGGCAAGCTGGTGTCTGAGGCCTGCAAGCTTGATCCCCGCGGCAAGGAAATGATAAAGACAGGTTACTTTACCGTTTCCACTATGCCCGATGAGCCCTGTGACTGTCACGTTAAGGTGGCTGTCTGCAAGGAAAGCGGTCATATTCTCGGACCTGACTGCAATCAGAGTGAGTCAAATATCGACTATATCGGTCTTGTAACTGCGGATCTCCGCAGCTTCCCCATAGAGGTCACTGTAACAGACGCACAGTACGTCTACCGTCCTCTCCCCCGTGACGTCCGTCCCGGCGGCGTTGGTCAGGCGTTTTTCGTAAATACTCTCGGCGAGGATGAGTTCGTTGGTGTCAGCGAGACTGAAGATCCGGTAAACCAGTACTGTACTCTTCACTTTGATCTTAACGCATTCCTTGACCGTGTGGCGGGAATAGATACTCCTCCCGTTACCGATCCTCCTGAAGTAGATCCTCCCGATGATACCGAGGAGCCCGACGATACCGAGGAACCGGATGACACCTCTTATCCCTTCTATCCCTGGTATCCGATTTATCCCGACTATCCCGATGATCCTGATGATCCTGATGATCCTGATGATCCCGATGATCCCGATGATACAGAGGATACGGAGGATACGGACGATACTGAAGATCCTGATGATACTACCGGACCCGTCTTCCCCTGGGATACCGGCGAGCCGGATGATACAGAGGATCCTGAGGATACCACCTATCCCGAGGACACCGGTGATCCCGAAGACACTACAGATCCCGACTACACTGAAGATCCTGAGAAATATTCGGACGATCGGGAAGAATAAATGATATTCCCACCGGGTAATAAAATAAAAATCACCTCATATTATTTTATGGGGTGATTTTTTTATGGCTAAAAGAGGAAACCGACTTATAAACAGCATAAAACTGAGAGTTGCGGCAGATATGAGAGGGATACACGGGGTACGTTTTTTTCTCCCGGTGATATTTTCTTTTTTGTGCGGCTGTACGGTAGTATTCGGAAATCTCAGAGCGGCCACGACCGTAGTGCTGATCTTTCCGCCGTTTACTCCTCCGCTCTTTATTCTCAGCCTTTTCCGCATATTTATATTTATCCTTCTCGGTGCGGCGTTGGGTGTACTTCTCGGCAGGAGCGGTCACGGTAAGTGCGACAGAGTGCGCGGGTACTCGGCGGGAGTTATGCTCTTTATTATAGGGGAGATAATCTGGCTGGAGCTGCTCTACTGTGCTGCGGCCCCCTTCCTTGCGTTTGTCGGTGCGGCGATTATGCTTCTTTATGCTCTGTATCTGCTCATTTTACTGCGGCACAGGTGCTATACTCTTTCTTTGATACTGTCGCTGTATCTTGCGGTGCTAATAGCGAGGGTCGCTTTTTCTCTATGCCTTATAGGGCTGAACTGATAAGATTTAAGGTCCTAAAATATACCAAAGGTCTTGACAATAGGACATAAAAAGAGTATACTCTAATTGTAAAAAAACTCTATTTTTTAAGGAGAAAAGTAAAATGAAAAAGTTTAGAATTGTTGCGCTTGCTATGGCTCTCGTTCTTATGCTCGCTTGTCTCGTTTCCTGCGGCGGTGCAAAGGAAAAGATCACCGTAACCGCTGATGTAAAGGTTGTTGACAATGAGGGTGAGGTACTTATCGACACCGCAGTAAAGCTTGAGCACGCTGAGCCCACCGTTCTTATGGCTATCATTCAGGCTTGCCAGGACGAGGAGATCGTTATCGAGACCACCTCTGACGGTAAGGACGTTAAGAAGATCGGCGGCTATGACGACGTTGAGGATGATGAGTACTACTATTTCTGGGACTGCACCTTCAACTTCAAGGCTATCGAGGGCAAGGCAGGCGACGCTATCCTTACTCCCGACCAGAATCACACCATCGTTTACAAGTACTCTACCGTTGAGAAGGCTGACCTTGAGGAGACCACCGAGGCTGAGTAATTTTCTCACATCGGGTTTGTAAAGAGTGTGATGGCGTGAGATAATATGCGGTATTTCCGCATCTTGACTATCACGCACTCAGGTTCAAATTCAGGCGGGTCTATGCCTGTCCGGTTCGCTTTTTGCGGACACGTTTGAATTAAACACAGTTGCCGCAAGGCTACGAAATGGAGATCGGTATGAAAAAAGCAAATATCAAACTTTCCACTATTGAGGACGTGCGCAGTTTTGTAAACATCGTAACAGGATATTCCTCCGACATAGATCTTTCTTCCGGAAGATATATCGTAGATGCGAAGTCCATTATGGGTATTTTCAGCCTTGATCTGATGAATCCCATTGAGCTTACCGCTCACGGTGACGATGCCGACGCACTCTTTAAGGAAATCGAAAAATTTATAGTCAAGTAATCCTAAAAGACAGAAAGCTCCCGGTCAACTCTGGCCGGGAGCTTTCTTGTATCCAGAAAACCACCAGCAGTGCTGGTGGTTCCAAAAAGCTTTAGCTATGAGTAGAAAAAGAACCTCCTTTGATTTATAATAGAGAAGGTCTGCCAACCGAAACTATAAAATCAAAGGAGGATCAAGTCGTGAAACTTGACACAGACAGTTTAGCACATACGCAATGGAATTGCAAGTATCATATCGTGTTTGCACCAAAATATCGCAGACAGATAATGTACGGAAAAATCAAAGCGGATATAGGAGTAATGATTAGGAAATTATGTGAATACAAAGGGATAGAAATCATCGAAGCGGAAGCATGTAAAGATCATATACACATGTTGGTATCCATCCCGCCGAAGTATAGTGTATCACAAATAATGGGATATCTAAAAGGAAAAAGTAGCCTAATGATATTCGAGAAGTATGCAAATCTAAAGTACAAATACGGGAATCGTCATTTTTGGTGCAGAGGATATTATGTAGATACAGTAGGGCGCAATAAAAAGGCGATTGAAAAGTATATAAGAAATCAATTGCAACAGGATTATGAAGATGACCAATTGAGTATAAAAGAGTTTGTTGACCCGTTCACGGGTGAGCCGGTAAAAGGGGGCAAATAAGAAAGCCCCTTTAGGGGCATGCCTGTAAAAGTCGCGCGGTTGGCAGACTTTTCGACGAGCCTTAAGGCTCAGCCTAGTGACATGCCCCAAGGGGGCT
>JAFQUL010000064.1 GCA_017408535.1 Clostridia bacterium | reverse complement strand
TCAGAACCGCTTTGGGGGTAACGGACTTTATATTTTAGATGAGCCGGAGGCCGCGCTGTCCCCTATGCGTCTCCTTGCTTTGATGGCGGAGATCAACGCACTTGTTAAAAAGGATTCTCAGTTTATCATCGCGACCCACTCACCTATTCTGATGGCTTTTCCGGGTGCCGAGATACTTGAGCTCTCCGATGACGGGATCAAAAGAGTGAGCTACAGGGATACAGAGCATTACCGCATAACGAAAAGCTTTTTAGATAACCCGGAAAAAATGCTTCACTATCTGCTCAGCGAGGATGACGTCTGACAGAGCTTTGATAAAAGGGCACAGAAAAATTATATATACAGAATACCCCGAAAGACGGGGATTAAGATATTCCGCCATTACTATCAGGAATATGACCCGTACGCGATGTGTGGGTAGTGTTGCCCCGCTAGCTATACTATTGTTTTCATGCAAGTATCATTCGAAAAACATTAAGACGTAATATTATGTATCACAAAATGCAGGCAGATATAGAAAAATATTTTAATCGTCTGTTTTTTGACATCCATACTTGACATCCCCACAAAACGGAATTATACTGCCACTACACAGTTGTTTTGCAGAAAAAGGAGACCTCTATGAAAAGCTTAAAAAGATTTTTGATCCCCTTGCTCCTGTCAGTGAGTATCATTCTCTCAGCCTGTTCCGGTACGCAGTCCGGCGGAAATACCGATACTTCAGCAGCAGATACCACAGGTCCGGTGTCCGATACTAAGGATAATGCTTCTGACGTACCGCCTGAATACAGCTACTCTCAGGCAGTTGAAAACGCATATGCTTTTCTTGCCTCAATTACGATAGATAAAGACGGTGAATCATCAATCATTACCAATGATTCGAATTCTCTTGCCTGGAGTGCCTCATATTATCTTGATGCGTTATACCGGGGATATTGTGCTACAGGAGACGTAGCTTTTCTCGACCAGTTTTCTATATACGTTTACCGTATATTTGAGCTTATGGCTGACGAGGATGGTGACGGTTACCTTTCCTGGGGTGCGACCTACGAGGAGAACGGGGTTTTTTACCGTTATAACGAATATGCGGCTCATTCCGGAATGATACTGTCAGTTACAAGTGAGTTCGTGTGCCTTATCTTCGGCGATCCCGCCCTTGCGGAAAGAGAGACTCCCTTTGGTATGACCTACGGCGAGATGGCGGATTATCTTATTGACAGAGCTGTCAATCACGCTGTTTTGGCCTTTGAATGCGATTGGAGGGAGGATCTGGGTGTTTACGTTAACAGACCCGGATCATATAACTATTCCGGCGAGGCTAAGGCCTATTCTCTGCCTCATAACCAGTATCTGGTCATGGCGGTCACAATGATGAATTTCGCAAAGGTCTCGCCCGAGCACAGAGACGAATACCTTGACAGGGCTGAGAAGATGCTGACCGTCTTCAAAAAATCGATAACCTACTATCCTTACGTAGGGGTAATCAGCTGGAATTATCACGATCCTCAGTACGAGGGGGATTACCCCGAGCGTATAGAAGATTATTCTCACGGAATGCTTGATGTCAGAGCTGCTGTGGCGGGATATGAAAGCGGTCTGGTATTTTCACTTGAGGATATAGAGCTTTTTGCACATACCTTTGAGACTGTTATGTTCAGAGGAACAGAGGCAGAGCCGCTGCTTTCAGAGTACGTTAACGGTAAAGGCGACAGTACCGGTTCTCTGCGTCTTTGGCATTACGATATGGCAGTGTTCGGGGAAAAGATCGTAGATCGGGCAACGGCCTATATGCTAAACAGCGGTGCAGAAAAGAGCCACCACTCGGCATACGCTCTTGCATTCCACGAGGATACTCCCGTACCGCTGGCATTTACCGTTACTATTCCTGCGGACGGTAATGGACCGGTAGATCCCAACAGAGGAGTATTTTTCTGGCAGAGAACTGCGAACGCATGCTATTACCGAATAGAGATAGCAGAAGATGCAGATTTTACAAATATTGTAGCGACGAGAGACAAAATCATAAATTCAAGTGCAATAATCGGAGATCTTCCGGAGAATGCTGATCTTTACGTGAGGGTCACTGCAGTAAATATGAAGGGTGAAAGTACTGTTAGTGATGTGCGATCCTTCAGTACTGCTATGCACCAGTAACCGTATTAAGATTGTTATTACTGCCTCATATAGAAAAGGAGAAGAAAAGTGAAGCTTGTAAGGTGCTTTATCATCCCGTTGATGCTGATCATAGGTATTCTTTTTTCATCCTGCACCCGGGAAAACAATCAGGATGACAAAATACAGGAGGCTCCTCCCGCTAAAACATACGAACACGTGCTGGTTATAGGTGTAGACGGGGCGGGAAGCTACTTTAGCGAGACATATACCCCGAATCTTGACAGAATATTTAGGGACGGAAGTATAACGTATGATGTGGCTGTAGGATCGATATCCGAAAAGGTATCAAGCTGGGTCAGCCTTCTTCACGGTGTTGATTATCCGGTTCACAAAATTACAGCCAAGAATCTGACGTCGCCATATCCGGCAGATTCCGAATTCCCCAGTGTTTTTCGGGCGGTCAGGGAGCAGGATCCCGGTGCACGGATAGCAGTTGCCTGCAGCTGGCCGACTATCAACGACAGTATAGTAGAGGACGGCATCGGCATAGATAAGATAACAAAAGAGGAGAACGATATTAACTTGGCCGACTCGGTATGTGAATATCTTCACGAAAACGGAGTACCGAAGCTTATGTTTGCGGCATTTGAGGAGGTCGACTGTGCCGGTCATGATTATGGCTTCGGTTCTCAACCGCACATAGGTGCAATAACCAAGACAGATATGCTTATTGGTGCCATTTATGACACTTATCGAGAGCTTGGCGCACTCGATGATACTCTTGTGATAGTAACCGCAAATCACGGCGGTTATGACATGAGTCACGGGGGAAACAATAGGGCAGACACTAAAGTAATGTTTGCGGTAAGCGGTGAAAGCGTTATAAAAAACGGTACCCCTAAGGATATGGAGACACAGGATGTAGCCGCTGTGGTAATGTATGCCCTTGGTCTTGAATGTCCCGAAAACTGGACATCCCGAGTGCCTACAGGTATTTTTGAGGGTGTAGGCGGAGGCAGCAGAGGTGTGTATGTGTCAGCCGATAATACACGGTATCGCGAAACGGTCCCCACTCCGAAAAAAAAGAGTAAGGGGTATATTGATAGGTTTATTAAGGATAAGCCGCTCAGATATTACCTTACTCTTGATGGTCACACCACAGACAACTGCGGCAATACGGTAAATGCCACCGGAGAGTACTTTTTCACAGACGGTATTTTCGGCGAAGGTATCCGTCTTGACGGCGGTAATCTTACGATACCGGATTACACTGTGGGTGACAGCGGTTTTACCGTTGCCACGTGGCTGAAGATTGGTGGAATGACTGCAGACACAGGGTGGACTACAATAATCACTACCAAGGATATCGGCTGGAGAGCCGGGGAGGGATTTGCGCTGTTTCTCTATTACGATGAAAAAAAGGATGCAATCGAGCTTGCTGTGTCAGTCGGTGACGGAAATTTCGGAAAGAGAGTATATTACCCGATTCCCGCTGACCATCTTGACGGATGGGTTCATCTCATATTTTCCCACGATCCTGAGACCAACAGTATCAAGCTGGCCTTCGATTTCGGAGAATTCGAAGAGTATGTCTTGGATGAGGAAATGAGAGCAGATAGCTTTGACGGGCTTGGCACTATGGGTATCGGTGCTGAGATAGTGAATGAGGTTAACAGCCGTTTTTACGGCGGTATGGACGAACTTATGCAGTTTGACGGTTGCTTTACGGAAGAGGACGTAGCAGCACTTGGAGAGTACTACGGGGTAAATAAATAATACCACCGCTATATCGGGCTTTTCAGCCTACTATAAAAATCAGTGTGCTTTTTTCTGTATATAAAGAAAAATCTGCTGAAAAATATAAAAAGTTCTTTGCCTCGGTGCTTTTGGTTATAGTATCCTTCTATTTTTAAGTGCGGTCGACGGTAAAAGTGATAGATGTAATATCAATGAGTTCGGCGGTGCTGAGATATATGAGCTTTCCGTGGACGACGTCTGACAGAGCTTTGATAAGATGGTACAGAAAAAAATATATACAGTCAAGGAGTAAAAATATGGATTACAGAATACTTGGTAAGACCGGACTTAAGATATCCCGCCTCGGATTCGGCGGCATCCCGATCCAGAAAATAGATGCAGAGGGCACAAGACAGCTAATGGTGAGGCTGGCAGAGGAGGGTGTCAATTATATCGATACCGCACGGGGATATACTGTCAGTGAGGAGTATCTCGGATTTGCTCTTGAGGGAATGCGTGATAAGTTTATCCTTGC
>JAFQUL010000063.1 GCA_017408535.1 Clostridia bacterium | reverse complement strand
TCGGACAGCCATTATTCCTCTGCCCTTCTTACCTGCGGAGTCAGATATAACAGTCTGTCTCTTGACAAAATACGGAATGGATATGAGGAGTTTTCCCGATGCGGGTGCGACCTCGCCATCTGTCTCGGTGACCTGACCGACAGCGAGGAGGATCACCTCGAGGAGACGCGGCGTCTCGGTGAGATCGCCGATATTATGAGTGCATTCCCATTCCCCACCCTCTGTCTTATGGGCAATCACGATGCCTTTGCCTTTACCGAGGAAGAGTTCTATTCCGTGCTCGGAGAGGATAAACGTCCGAGACGGATAGATACCGGGGACAAGGTGCTGATGTTCATTGACGGCTGCTATTTTTCATGCGGCAAAAGGTATTCTCCCGGCGACAAAAACTGGAGAGACACATATTTCCCTTTCAGAGACAGACTGGAAAAGGAGCTTACCGAAGCAGATAAAGAGGTGATACTGTTCTCACACCAGAACATAGACCTCTCCGCCCCCTCCGACCACCGTATGTCAAACGCAGAGGAGCTGAACGGGATAATAGCCGCAAGCGGCAAAGTGTCCGCCGTATACCAGGGGCACTACCACAAGGGGCTGAGAAGCCGGTCAAGCGGCATCGACTTCGTCACACTTCCCGCCGTATGCGAGAATGAAAATGCATTTTTCGTAATAGAAATATAAAGAGCAAAAGAGAGCCGATGGCTCTTTTTTTGCATTTTGGGCTCTGGGCAAATGCAAAAAGCGCTGCTTCAGGCAGGCAAAAAGTGAAATATTTGACATTTTACTATTGCAATTATGCAAAATATTTATTATAATATGTATATTAACGTAATAAAGCGTTTTTACAATCAAATTTCAGGAGGACTTTTTTATGAAGCGTATACTTTCTTTTCTCATAGTTGCCGTTATGCTGATCGCGACCCTCGTATCCTGCGGCGGTAACACTATGACTATGGGTACCGGCGGTACTGCAGGTACTTACTACGCATACGGCGGCGTTCTCGGTAACCATATCAAGGGCGCAACCGGCATCACTGTAAATGTTGTCTCCACCGACGGCTCCAAGGCTAACATCCTCGGTATCGATGCAGGTAACTACCAGCTTGCTACCGTTCAGTCTGACGTTATGGCTTACGCAGCTGCAGGTACCCGTTCATTCGAGAGCGAGGGCAAGCTTGATTCCTTCCGTGTTATCGGCGGTCTCTATGCTGAGGCTCTTCAGCTTGTAACTATGGACGAGAACATCAAGTCTGTTTCCGACCTCAAGGGCAAGAAGGTTTCCATTGGCGCAGCAGGCTCCGGTGTTTACTTCAACGCTATCGACGTTCTCACCGCTGCAGGTCTTACTGAGAATGACATTCAGCCTCAGTACCAGTCCTTCGGTGACTCTGCCGATGCTCTTAAGGACGGCAAGATAGACGCGGCCTTCATCGTTGCAGGTGCTCCCACTCCCGCTATCCAGGAGCTTTGCACCTCTGCCAGTGCTTACCTCGTTCCCATCGACGGTGAGATCGCTGACAAGCTTATGGAGTCTTCTCCTTACTACACCGCTTACCAGATCCCCGCTGACACCTACAAGGGTCAGACCGAGGCGGTTACCACCGTTACCGTTAAGGCTACTCTTATCGTAAGCACCTCCGCTTCCGAAGAGGACGTATACAACATCACCAAGGCTATCTTCGATAACCCTGACAGCATTGCTCACGACAAGGCAAAGGAGCTTTCTCTTGAGAACGCTACCTCCGGTATGGCAGCTCCCTTCCACAAGGGTGCCGCAAAATACTTCGCTGAGAAGAACATCACCGTTGAGAGCAAATAAGCTTTAAGCACCACGGTCTTTATATCGGCTGCGGTCACTCCCTGACCGCAGCCGATTTTTTTCAGTATCAACTTTCCAAGAAGGAGAATACAATGGCTCTATTTAAGAAAAAGGTCGCCGCAGAAGGAACCGAGCCCATGTCGGTTGATTCGGTAATGAAGAAGTACGACCGGGAATCCAATACCCGTGTGTGGGAAGGGACTCCCAAGCTCATCGTGACCTGCATTCTTGCGGCGTTCTCGGTGTTCTGCATTTACGTGACACTGTTTGCCACCTGGCTTGACGAGCTGAGGCTGGCTTCATTTATGGCGTTTATATTATTTATTGGCTACATAGTGTTCCCTGCAAAAAAGGGCACACAGCGGGTCAACTATATTCCTTGGTACGATATAGTGATCATGGTACTCGGTACCGCATCCTTCCTTTACTTTGCCTTTAACGCGTCGCAGATAGTTGCGCGCTTTAAGATAAACTCCCTTGAAGTAGTTATCGGTATTATCGGAATACTCTGTCTGGCTGAGCTCTGCCGCCGCAGTGTGGGTCTTCCCATTCTCTGCGTTGCCGGCGTGCTTCTTGTATATGCTCTTATATGGGGCTCTACCAATCCCAGCATAGTTGCACGTATAACAGAGAACGTCCGTGTTCTCTTCTACTCCAAGGAGGGTATTCTCTCAACTCCCGTTAACGTATGCTCCAAGTATATCGTAATGTTCATTATCTTCGGTGCTTTTCTTGAGCGTACCGGCATTGCGGACTTCTTTATCAAGATCGCAAACGCACTGGTTGGCCGCTTCTCCGGCGGTCCTGCGAAGGTAGCAGTCGTTGCGTCCGCTCTTGAGGGTATGGTTTCCGGCTCATCTGTTGCAAACACAGTCGGTTCAGGCGCAGTTACAATTCCCCTTATGAAGCGCACCGGATACAAGCCTGAGTTTGCCGCAGCCGCTGAGGCATCTGCCTCCACCGGCGGACAGATAATGCCCCCCATCATGGGTGCTGCCGCATTCCTGATGGCAGAGACGGTAGGCGCTCCATATT
This sequence comes from Clostridia bacterium, assembly GCA_017408535.1. Classification (GTDB taxonomy): domain Bacteria; phylum Bacillota; class Clostridia; order Oscillospirales; family CAG-272; genus RGIG2161. The sequence continues at coordinate 571 of JAFQUL010000063.1, read as the reverse complement.
CAAGCATTGTTGTTAAGGCTATTCTTCCTGCAGTTCTTTACTTTGCAGGCGTATTCATAACCGTACACCTTGAGGCAAAAAAGGAAGGGCTTCGTGGTCTCAGCCGTCAGGAGCTTCCCAGACTTAAGCCTCTCTTAAAGCAGACGTATCTGCTTCTTCCCCTTATCCTTCTCATCTATCTCGTAGGAACAAGCACCCGTTCCATCGCTTATGCAGCAGCTATCGCTATCGTAGTTGCCATCGTAGTAAGCATGTTTAACAAAGAGCACCGCATCACCCCCAAGAGACTGCTCGAGGCCTTAGCCGCCGGCGGTCAGGGTATGATAACCGTTGCCGCCGCCTGCGGTGTAGCCGGTATCATTGCGGGTATCATCGGTGTCACCGGTCTTGCTTATATGCTCTTTAACGGCATCGTAACTCTTGCCGGCAACCAGGTAATAATTGCACTTTTCCTTACTATGCTCTGCTGTATCGTTCTCGGTATGGGTGTTCCCACCACCGCCAACTACTGCATCATGGCAGCTACCTGTGCTCCCATTCTGGTACAGATGGGTGTGCCTATGGTAGCGGC
>JAFQUL010000062.1 GCA_017408535.1 Clostridia bacterium | reverse complement strand
GATTAAAACATTTTCGGGCGGTATGAAGCAGCGACTGGGGATCGCTCAAGCACTGCTGAACAACCCGAAGCTGCTGATCCTCGACGAACCCACCGCCGGATTGGACCCCAAAGAACGCGTGCGCTTCCGAAACCTTATTGGACAACTCGGCAAAGACAGTATCGTACTTCTCTCTACTCATATCGTTTCCGACATCGAGCATATTGCCGATGAGGTACTTATGATGAAAGATGGAAATCTGATTTACCACGGAGCATGGGACGAACAAATGGGTGATTTAGAAAGCTTCTATCTTGCCCAATTCGAGGAGGGCAGCCATGAATAATCTGTTTACCCTGTATGGTTATGAACTGAAAAAGCTTGTGCAGAAGAAGCTGCTGTGGATATCTTTTCTCGTCTGCATGGCAGTTATTGGCTTTTCTATCCTGTTTCCTTTAATGGGCAGTTATTTGGTAAACGGCACGTATGTAGGTACAAACTATGAAGAGCATCTGATCAATCAAGAATACCGCAAAGCACTTAGCGGCAAATCCATAGACCAAGCTCTACTGGAGGAAACCATTGCCGCCTACAAGGATTTGCCCATAGACACCAACTATGTTTTAACTGAAGAATACCAGACCTATGCCCGTCCGTACAGCGATATCTTCAATTTGATCAGGTCATGGACCGGTATGGACAAAGGAACCGCCCAGCAGTGGTCTCCTGATGAAGCTGCGTTATATGCTGCCATGAGAGAACGCTTTGAAGAATCGGCTGTTAAAAACTATCTGACTGAGGCTGAGATTTCATATTGGCAAAGTCATGCAGATAGTCTTGAAACTCCTGTTGTATATCAGTTCCACGAAGGATACGGATGCATCTTAGAAACCTTTCTCACCGTAGGCTTTATGATGCTGATTTATGTCGCTATCACCCTTTCAAGTAGCTTTCCCGATGAGCATACTCACCGAACTGATCAGCTTGTTTTATGCACCTCGAACGGTAAAAAACGGCTCTATTGGGTCAAGCTGCTTTCAGGAATCACAGTTGGTTGTGTGGGTGCATTGCTTATGGCATTGCTGACCTGGGTGCTGAGTCTGCGGGTATACGGTTCGGAGGGTTTTGATGCCGCAATACAGCTATTTTATACCGGCTACGCTGGCAATATCACTATAGGACAAGCATGTCTTGTTGCATACGGATGTCTGATTGTGACTGCGATTTTTATCAGCGTATTCGTCATGCTTTTGTCCGAGCTTTTTAGTAGCAGTATTGCCGCAATGTCAGTTACCACCGGCATGATCCTTGCAGGAATGATTATTCAGATACCGGCACAGTATCGCATATTGGGACAGTTATGGGATTATCTTCCTACCTGTTTTCTGTCCATGTGGAACACCTTTGATAGCCGTTTGATTTCTATGTATGGAATGCACTTCACCTCATATCAAATCGTTCCTTTGATCTACGTTGTCGTCGCATCGCTGCTGGCATTCCTCGGAAGTCGTATCTATTGCCGCCGTCAGATCAGCGGAAGATAAACGCACACCTGTTATAACAAGCAGTTACCTCACAACCACCTGACACTATCCCGCAAGCGGTTTTGCAACATTTTCTGCAACAAAAATTTTGATAAATGAAATAATGGGTGGAATAACAGGTTCAAAATTGCCGTTTAGGATAATATTTAGGGCATAAATAAGCAAAAGAAGAAACTCAAAAATGAGTGGGAATAATATCTACTGGCTAACAAGTGCCCGAAACCCCTTGGAAATACAGGGCTTTCGGGCATTTTGTACGTTGATGAAAACGCCTCTGCAACACTTTGTAACAAAATCTTCGATAGTTGAAATAATGGGACAAAAATGAGTAATAAACTGTGAGTATATCAAACCATCTTCCCATCATATTTTCCGACACAATATGCCCAATGCACTTGATTTTTTTGCGAAAATGCGGTATAATACGAGGGAGTAGGTGACGGATATTTTTGTGATTAAAATATCTTGTTTCATGAGTAACTACATTTAATTTTTGTTTAATTATAGATGCTCTGCTTCTTACCGCAGAGCATCTTTTTAAATTTCCCACAGACAAAATCCCCTATATTTCGGAGGAAATATGATAAAACTAATTACAGAGATCAACGATGCCCTTAACGGATTTATTTGGGGCGTTCCCGCCATGACATGCATCATCGGTGTGGGTCTCTACTTAGCTGTCCGCACAGGTTTTCTTCCCATACGTAAGTTTGGTTATGCTATGAAGAACACCTTCGGTAAGATCTTCAGGAAATCAACTGCAAACGACGGTGCTATGACACCTTTTCAGGCAGTTTGTACCGCGCTTGCCGCAACTATCGGTACCGGAAACATCGCAGGTGTGGCGGGTGCTATCGCAATTGGCGGACCCGGTGCTGTTTTCTGGATGTGGGTCTCTGCTGTTTTAGGCATGGGTACTAAATTTGCCGAAGTTACTCTTGCCGTTCATTTCCGTGAGCGCAACAAAAACGGCGACTATGTGGGCGGACCCATGTACTACATAAAAAACGGACTCGGCAAAAAATGGATTTGGCTTGCGTATCTTTACGCTGCCTTCGGTGTCTTAACAGTTTTCGGCACAGGTAATGCAACTCAGGTCAATACGATCACTACTGCCATCAATACAGCGTTAGTCAATTACAATATTTTAGGTCAGGATTCTATCTTTAAAAGTAATCTGATCATTGGTATCATTATATGCGTCGTTGTCGGTTTGATCATGATCGGCGGTATCAAGCGTATAGGTAAGGTTTCAGAAAAGCTTGTTCCCATTATGGCTGTGCTGTATGTCGTTTTAGGTCTCGGACTTATCGCTATCCGTATAAACCATATTCCTGCAGTCATTGCTTCTATTTTCCAAGGTGCATTTGATCCTGCAGCTTTGACAGGCGGTGTTGTCGGCAGCATGTTTCTCAGTATGCAAAAAGGTGTATCAAGAGGTATTTTCTCCAACGAAGCAGGTCTCGGTACAGGCTCTATTGCACATGCTTGTGCTGAGACAAAGGATCCCGCAAGTCAGGGACTTTTCGGTATCTTTGAAGTATTCATGGATACCATCGTTGTTTGTACTCTTACAGCTTTGGTCATACTCCTCAGCGGAGTTGATATCCCATTCGGAAAGGCTGCAGGTGCGGAGCTTACCATCAGCGGATTAACGTCTGTTTACGGAAACTGGATATCTGTATTCACCGCTATTGCTATGTGCTGTTTTGCTTTTTCTACAATCATCGGTTGGGGACTGTACGGTGCTCGGTGTGCCGAGTTTATATTCGGAAGTAAGATTCTGAAGCCTTTCTACATCACCTATTCCCTTGTTTCCATTTTGGGTGCTGTTACCGACCTTGGACTCGTCTGGGGAATCAGTGAAACGTTCAACGGATTTATGACCGTGCCAAACCTTATCGCGATCTTCATTCTGACTCCGGTACTTTTAAAGCTTATTAGGGAACATTTTCAAAAAAACAATTCACTATAAAGCTCAGTGATAAAATATATTGAAATTGGAGAGATCAATTATGAAAATAAGCATGACTTACCTCACGGACGTGATGAAAAGGCTCTTAGATACACCAAGTCCCGTTGGATATTATGAAAAAATGAAGCCCGTGATCGAAGATATAGCATCAGATCTTGGTTACGAGGTCACCTATGACAATCGCGACACAGCGTACATTACTGTAGCAGGCAGGGATACCTCCAAAACGGTATGTCTCAGCGCCCATGCCGACACTCTCGGCTTTATGGTCAGAGGCATCAACAAGGACGGAACTCTCCGAATCCGTGCTCTCGGCGGAATAAATCACGCAAACGTAGAGGGAGAGAACGTGACCGTACATACGCGCGGGGGCAAGACCTATACGGGTATGCTGGTTTGCGAGCACCATTCCGCTCACGCATTCGATGATGCGAAGACCATGGTGCGCGACGACAATACAGTATTCGTGCTTTTGGATGAATTCGTTAAAGACGCTGACGGTGTGCGCGCACTCGGCATCAGACACGGCGACTATATTTCCATTGAGCCTCGCTTTACCTTAACGGATAACGGTTTTATAAAGTGTCGCTTCATCGATAACAAGGCGGCAATGGCATGCTCATTTGCCGTGCTGAAGGCCATGGCTGAAAACGGGGTAAAGCCTAAGTACAATACCGTATTTGCATTCTCATTCTACGAGGAGATCGGATTTGGCGGTATAGTCGTTCCGAATGATATCTCCGAATACGTGGCGATAGATATCGCTATCCTCGGTCCCGATTCGGACGGAAGCGAGCAGGCGGTGACCATCTGTGCTAAGGATGCATCCATGCCTTACGATTATTCTCTCACCAACAGACTCATCGCGGCTGCTGAGCGAAGCGGATGTGACTACGCAGTTGACCTGTTCTACCGTTACGGCTCTGACGCAGGTCAGGCTATAAAGGGCGGAAACAACGTGCGTGCCGCCGCTTTCGGCATGGGTGTGTACTCCAGTCACGGTGTTGAAAGAGCACATCTTGACGGAATCGAAAACACAGCGCGCCTTATGCTGGCTTATGCGCTCGAGGGATGAGTGATCACGGAATTCGATCCCGTATGTAAATATCCGATCACGGACATATTTTTTACTCAAATCCCAATATGATACTACATAAAAAACTGCTTGGAAGAATAATTTTTCAGGCAGTTTTTTCATATTTTCAAACAATAAAACAACAGCACAACGGTCACGTGTAATTGCCTGCTCGGTATATAAAGGCATAAAATCCCTCTTGACATTTCAGTCATCATATGTTAAAATAACACAAGTTATATATCATTTGTTATATACGAGGTGAACTATGGCGCCAAAAGTTAAGATCACAAGGGATGACATCATCAACACAGCAGTTGAGCTTGTTCGCAAAAACGGTGCGGACAGTCTTAACGCACGCAGTATCGCTTCTGCTCTCGCCTGCTCTACTCAGCCGGTGTTTTCGAATTTTTCATCGATGGACGAGTTTCGTCTTGCAGTTGTAGAGAGGGCAGATGAGATATGTACCGATTATATTAAGAGAGAAGCGGAAAAGGGAGAATTTCCCGTTTTCAAGGCAAGCGGCATGGCTTATATCAGCTTTGCAAGGGAAGAAAAGGAGCTTTTCAAGCTTCTTTACATGCGCGACCGAAAGGACGAGGTTATTCCCGAGTCAAACGAGCTTGGTGACAGTATGATATCAGTTATACGTGATAACACGGGGCTGAAGGATGAAGACGTAAAGCTGTTCCATCTTGAAATGTGGGCATACGTTCACGGACTCGCATCTATGGCAGCGACCGGCTTTGCCGAACTCGACCGAGAGCTTGTCAGCCGTATGCTTACGGATGCTTACTTTGGACTGCGTAAGCAGTACGGATTGGAGTGATATTTAATGGATGCTGTAAGAACACAAAATCTGACAAAGAAATACAAAGACGTCGTCGCAGTCGACGGACTTGACCTTTCCGTGCGTCCCGGAGAGCTGTTCTCTCTGCTTGGCGTAAACGGTGCAGGTAAGACTACCACGATAAAGATGCTCTCCTGCCTTTCATCTCCAACGGACGGAGATGCATATTTAAACGGTAAAAGCATTATAAGAGATACGTCTGAAGTCAAACGGATAATCGCCGTATCTCCCCAGGAGACCGCAATTGCCCCGGGACTGAGCGTGAAAGAAAACCTTGAGCTCATCTGCGGCGTACACGGCTTTCCAAAAAACAAAAGAGAGGCAAAGATAGGTGAGGTAAGCTGTGCCCTTTCCCTTGGATCGGTCATGAAGAAGAAGGCGGGTAAGCTGTCGGGCGGCTGGCAGAGACGGCTCAGTATCGCCATGGCTCTTATCAGCGAGCCTGAGATACTTTTCCTCGACGAGCCTACCCTCGGTCTTGACGTTATAGCGAGAAGCGAGCTTTGGGACATCATACGTACTCTCAAGGGTAAAGTGACCGTTATCCTTACAACTCATTACATGGAAGAGGCTGAGGCTCTGTCCGACCGCATCGGCATTATGCGCGAAGGCAGGCTTCTTATCTGCGACACCGCGGACAACATCAAGAAAAGCGCAGGTACGGATAATTTTGAAGAAGCGTTTATACGCATAGTCAGGGGGGTGAAGTAATGAGAGCATATACTTTTGCCGTGAGAAATACTAAAGAGATACTTCGCGATCCTCTCAATTTAGCATTCGGACTGGGCTTTCCTCTGGTGCTTCTTCTGCTCCTCAGCGCCATACAGGCAAACGTGCCCGTTAGTCTCTTTGAGATAGACAGCCTGACACCCGGCATTGCAGTATTCGGTCTGTCTTTTATGACTCTGTTTTCGGCAACGCTCATTTCCAAGGACAGAAGCTCTTCCCTTCTCCGCCGTCTGTATACCACACCTATGACACCCGCGGATTTCATCCTCGGGTATACCCTGCCCATCGTACCTATAGCGGTGATACAGAGTGTTGTCTGCTACCTTGCCGCTGTGATACTCGGACTTGACGTAACGGTAAACATTATATACGCAGTTCTTTTCACATTTCCCGTATCCGTGTTGTACGTGGGGCTGGGTCTTCTCTGCGGAAGTATACTGACAGACAAGCAGGTGGGAGGAATCTGCGGAGCTCTGCTGACTAATCTTTCCGCATGGCTGTCGGGGGTATGGTTTGACCTTGAGCTTGTGGGCGGTGTGTTTAAGAAGATTGCACACGCTCTGCCGTTCGTTCACGCTGTGGAGCTTGAACGTGCTGTTCTTGCGGGAGATTTCGGTGGAATATTCCCCCATCTTTGGTGGGTACTGGGATACGGCATTGCCATACTCGTACTTGCGGTATTCTGCTTCATGAGACAGATGAAGAAGCAGTGATAGAGGAAAGTGGTTGTCGAACTAAGGTGAAAATACGCAAATAACTGTAGGGACCGGCGTCACTGTTTGCAAAGCAAACGATACGGTCCGTTTCGTTGGTCTAAGACAAATTATATGTCTATAAGCCTTCGTTACGGGTTGTCGAGGACGCCGGTCCCTACAAATAATCAGATGTTTTGACGATTATTATTCTTAATGCGACAGATCCTTGCCTATGTTGTTCGACAAACCTGAATTTGTCTAAATAAATCAATACAGAATTATACTCCGAAGTGAATCATATATTTCTCGCTTTCGATTGCTTGGCGTATCAAAAGCTCAAAGGCAACCAACCTTTTATCTCGTCGATATCTTTTGTCAGAAACTACGATATTCAATAACTTTGGTAATGAGCTTGGCGGAATGATGGTAATTCCCCAACGAGAGAGAGCTTTTTGCGGTTGCAGAATACGCTCACTAAAAACATTGAATGTATCTATTTCTAAGAGAGAATCCCACCAATCATTCAGATATTTGTCATCATCAATAGCTACACAATGGTATCTCTCTGGGGCATATTCTGTATAATCTCCATATTCATTAAAATGTTCAATAATGCCAAACTCTGTTTTAATCACTCTCATCACCTTCTCGTCAAATTCAAGTTTGTTTAACTCGCGATGTAGGGGCGGCAATCTGCCGCCCGCGGGCGACTAATAGTCGCCCCTACGATATTCTTATCAAACTGTCCGCCAAATTCAAGTTTATCTTTCTGTTTTATCTTTAAAATAGCACGTATCCCAAGGCTCCCTCCGAGATGGAGAATATGTGACACAAATCTATTTTACCATATCAAAAAATGAACTCTTCAAGACCGCCTGACAGCAGAACAGGATAAAACTCCTGGGACGCAAGTGAGAAGGCAAATGTGAATATTACGTTTTCGATAACGCAATCGTCAAGCACGTCACCGTACACGGTATCCTTCAAATACGCAAATATCACGCGGAGGAGAGATGCCGTGTCAACGAGATTAACTTCGTAGCATAAGCGCTCGTAGACAGGCTCTATCACGCCGCGCGCGTCCTTCGAAAGCTCAAGCTCGGTAGGGTCGTACACGAGGTAGATAAAGTCAGTCTGCTTAGGTTCCAAGTCCCCTTTAAGCATGGCGGTCGCAATACCGAGAAGATGACATATCACCTGCTTTAAGTCGAAATACCCTATCTCTTCCCCGTCGGCGTAAAACTTTACGTCCATGTTACCGTCGTCGCGGTCCGTCATATCCATGTAAAGGCTGCTCGCCATACATTCGTTTATGTAGCCGTAAAGATCCGCATATGCACGGCTTACCGTAATGCTTTTCGCGGAATATGGCTCGTGACATTTTGCTTCGACGAAAACGTAGCGGTGGTCTTCTTCCAAGAAGCCGTCAATGTGCGAAATACCGCCTACCGTGGTGGGCAGTTTTTTCTCGAAACGAAAGCCCTCTTTATCTTTTGAAAGCATATATATCATCCTGCTTGATGATCCGTATGACGCCATCTTCGGCGGACGTCCGTTTTTCTCGGACATCTCGTCTCCGCCTCCTGCACCGAATTCTTCAAGTGCATCGGGCGTCATTGACTCCTTGAATACTTCCCATTCGTCATTTGTCATATAGGTTTCTTTTACGGTTTCGTTTATCGTGTAACCGCCTGCAACACTTCCGGTTTCCGCAAGCTTTATAGCCATGTCTAACTCTTTAACTGCGTTCATATTTACCTCGGTTTATTCGTTCATTTTAGATTATTATACCACACTTTCCGCCAAAAGCAATACCTACCTGTTATCCTTGAATTATTTTCCCTGTTATGTTATACTAAAAACAGAAAATCTTTCAAAAAACGTAAGGAACTTACCCTCATTCTGTCGTATAATAAGTGAAAGGGTAAGACGTCACCCTGAAAGGAGGTGCGCCGTATGGATAACTGTGCACAAAACTACATCCGTTTTAAAAACGGCGTCGAAGGCGCCTTCGACGAGATCATGAACGAGCTGTTCCACAGTCTGGTCTTCTTCATCAACCGCTACGTTCGCGACGTACATACCGCAGAGGATATCGCGATAGACACGTTTTCCGACCTGGTGGTACATAAGAACAGATACAACTTTAAGGTGAGTCTTAAAACCTATCTGTTTATGTTAGGACGGAGCCGTGCGCTCGACTATATGAGGCGGAACCGAAAAGCAGATGTTGCGTCTCTGTCGGAAATAGCTGAAGTAAGCGACGACGAGGCTCTGCTTGAAGAAAAGGTTCTGGCAGACGAAAGAAAACGCGCGGTAAGCGGTGCTATAGGGCAGCTGCCGCAGGATATGCGGGACGCAGTTCATCTCATCTATTTTGAAGACCTCACGTATGACGAAGCCGCTAAGGTCATGAAGAAGAAGTACAAGCAGGTAGACAATCTTCTATACCGCGCAAAGAAGGAGCTTCGTGAGATCTTAGGAGAGGAAGGTAAGCTTTTATTATGAGAGAAATAAATGAATGTACAGCGGAAGTTTTCCGCAGAAGTGAAAAAAGAATCAAAGCACGGCGAAACGCATGGATCCGCGCTATTGCGGTATGTATTCCCATCTGTCTCGTTGCCGCGATTTGCGTGGGGATATATTTCCCGAACACGTCGGCGGTAGCGGAGGCAACGGACCTTATGGCAAACATAACTCCGTATCCGCCCACTCCGCAGGAGGATATATACGAGCAGAGCGTAAAGGCAACGGATTTTGCCGTACGTCTGTTTCAGGCAAATGAAAAAAGCGGCGAGAACGTTCTCATCTCCCCTCTGTCCGTTCTTACCGCATTGGCTATGACTGCAAACGGCGCCGAAGGTGACACCCTCAGTCAGATGGAAGACGTAATGGGTATGACGAAAGACGAGGTCAATGCGTACCTTTACACCTACGTCTTCAGACTGCCGCAGGACGACCAAAACAAGCTGACCCTTGCTAATTCGATTTGGTTCAAGGATGACGGGGCTTTCGCCGTTAAGGATGATTTCCTACAGATCAATGCAGATTATCATAACGCTGACGTCTATAAGGCTCCCTTTAACGAAGAGACAGTCCGCGACGTTAACAACTGGGTAAACGAAAAAACAGACGGTATGATCCCCGAGATACTTGACGGGATCGACCCGGGCTCCGTCATGTATCTTGTCAATGCCCTTCTGTTTGATGCTAAATGGTCAAGTATGTATTTCGAAGAATATGTTAAGGATGCAGAGTTCACCACCGAAGACGGCACTGTAAGAGACGTACAGTTAATGTACGGCTCTGAAAACGTATTTCTCGAAGGTGACAATGCTAAAGGTTTTATCAAATACTATGACTATACCAGCAAAAAAAAGTATGCATTCGTCGCTTTACTTCCTGATGAAGGCGTAAGCGTGTCCGAATACGTAGCTTCCCTTGACGGTGATAAACTGAATGCAATGCTGAAAGATCGCGTAAGATGTACGGTCAATACCGCGATCCCGAAGTTTAACACAGATTACCGCGTAGATATGGCTGACGTACTCTCAGGCATGGGAATGTCTGACGCATTTGACTCTCGCAAGGCAAATTTTGACGGTATCGGTAAGTATGGATCCCTTTGGGGAGCAGATCTGTTTATCGGTAGTTTTTTACATAAGACCTCTATCTCCGTTGGAGAGCTGGGTACGAAAGCTGCGGCAGTATCCATAGTGGATTTTAAAACGTTTGGCTGGGATGAACCGACGGAACGCATTGAAAAGGTATACCTTGACCGTCCCTTCGTATACATGATAATCGACTGTGAGAACAACGTTCCAATCTTCATCGGCACCATGATGGACGTTGGTAAGTGACGGATCAGGTTTCGTAATATAGTTTAATAAAACGTCTGCGGATACACCGCAGGCGTTTTACTTTCCTTCAATGTTGCATTAACCCTAAAACCGTGGTATAATTACGTAAAGATCAGTTTTTTTTGATAACTCTACTGCGCGGGGTATTGCTCGTGACCCTGCGTAATGATGTATAATACAGCTATAAGGAGGTGGATGCTATGGCAAAATACACCACGGGAGAGATCGCAAAGCTTTGCGGAGTTTCCGTGCGTACCGTACAATACTACGATACAAGGCAGATACTGGTGCCAAGCGAGCTGTCGGAGGGCGGAAGACGGCTGTACACGGATGACGACCTGAAAAAGCTTCGTGTAATTTGCTTTCTCCGTGACGCAGGCATCTCCATAAACAGCATCGGCGAGCTTCTCGGGGGAGCTAACGTGCAAAACGTCATATCCGTCCTCATTGAAGAAAAAGAAGCAGAGCTTCGCGAAGAGATGGCTTCATGCGAAGAAAAGCTCCGTTTGCTTGAGGGTATCCGTAAAGAAGCGGACACGTCCCAATGCTTCAGCTTTGAGACTATCGGAGACGTGGCGTACGTGATGGAAAATAAAAAGCACATGCAAAAGCTTCATCTGCTGTTGCTTGCCTTCGGTATCCCTCTCGCCGTTTTAGAATGGGCAACCGTGATATTCTGGATAATATCGGGCACGTGGTGGCCGTTTGCCGCGTGGGTGGTAGTGGACAGCATATTTGGTGTATGGCTGTCACGTTATTACTATAAGCGTGTCGCGTACATCTGTCCCCAATGTCACCAGATATTCGTCCCGTCATTTAAAGAAATGTTATTTGCCAATCATACCCCAACCTTAAGAAAAGTCACCTGCACAAAATGCGGCTACAACGGCTTCTGTGTAGAAACTTACAACAAAGGAGACATGTCAAAATGAACGTAACAGAAATACTTCCCTTTCTCATCCCTCTTATTATCGCGCAGTTTGCACTTTTGGGTTATACCCTTTACCATATCTTCACCCACAACACATACAAGCGCGGAAACCGTACCGTATGGCTTATCATCACCCTGGTGTTTATGAACTTCGTTGGTCCCATTCTGTATTTTATCCTCGGCAAGGAGGATAACTGACAGCCATGTTGCGCATCACGGATCTTTATAAAAGCTTCGGAAATGTTCGGGTACTTGACGGACTTGATTTGCACGTTCCCGAGCACAGCATTTTCGGCTTTATAGGAAAAAACGGTTCGGGTAAGACCACCACCATGAAAACAGTCCTTGGTCTTTTGAAGGCGGACAGCGGTACCGTGGAAGTGGCGGGTGAAAAGGTAGTATACGGAAACAGCCCAACCAACAGACACGTCGGATACCTTCCTGACGTGCCCGAATTCTATTCGTTTATGACAGCGCCCGAATACCTTCGATTCTGCGGAGAGATTACGGGCATGACAAATACCGATATTAAAAAAAGAAGCGGTGAGCTTCTTGAGCTTGTGGGGCTGAGCGGTGAGAGACACCGTATAGGCGGCTTTTCCAGAGGAATGAAGCAACGTCTCGGGATCGCTCAGGCTCTTATTAACAGTCCCCGTCTGCTTATTTGCGACGAGCCAACCTCTGCCCTTGACCCCGTAGGCAGAAAAGAGATACTCGATATTCTCACCTCGGCAAGGGAAAAGACCACTGTTATCTTTTCTACCCATATACTGTCCGACGTGGAGCGCATCTGTACCGACGTTGCGTTTCTGAAGGACGGCAAAGCTGAGCTTCAGGGAAACATTTCGGACGTCAAATCCCGCTACGGCATCGACGAATATTCGATCGAAACCGACTGCGGTGATACTGTCCGCGCGCTTCTCGAAAGATTCCCTGCCATGACCCACATCAGAGGCAAGCTCAGCTTCCGTGAGAGCGACGTTTGCGTGTTCGATGTACTTGCGTATATCTCAGAGAAAAGGCTCCCTACAGCGAAGATAGAGCGGTGTGAGCCTACGCTCGAAAGCTTGTTTATGGAGGCAGAGAGCAAATGAAAACACTTTTCTCTTTCATAAAAAAAGAATTTACCGAGCAGGTGCGGTCCGGTAAGCTATGGCTGCTTTTTATCATATTCATACTGTTTGGTATCATGAATCCCGCTATTGCAAAGCTGACACCCTGGCTTCTTGAAACGCTGTCCGATTCTCTTGCAGAAAGCGGCATGACGGTAACCTCCGTTACCGTTACAGCACTCGATTCATGGGTCCAGTTTTTCAAAAATATCCCAATGGGACTTATCGTGTTCATCATCCTTGAAAGCAGTATCTTCACGAAAGAATATGCGTCCGGTACTTTGCTACTGTCCCTGACAAAGGGGCTTGAAAGATACAAGGTAGTCGTATCCAAAGCCTTTGTTCTATCCGCTCTCTGGACGGTGTATTACGTAATCTGCTTTGGTATCACATACTTGTACAGCGCGTATTTCTGGGATAATTCCGTAGCGCAGAATCTCGTATTTTCCGTGGTTATCCGGTGGTTATTCGGCATGTTCGTCATATCACTTACGGTGCTCTTTTCCGTAGTGTTCAAGACAAACACATCGGTACTCGCCGCTGTGGGAGGTTGTGTTGCCGTATCTTATCTGGCAGGATTTTTGCCAAAGATCAAGAGCTTCGTTCCCACATATCTTACAGACGGAAATTCGTTGATCTACGGTTTATCCGAATCCGGTAACTATACTGTGTCACTGATCATTACGCTTTTACTGACTGTGGCATGCGTCTGTATCAGTATACCTTTATTCAACAAGAAACAACTGTAACCGGTTCATCGAATACGTGCTTCTTTTCCTCTCGGAATAAAAACTTACTCTTGACAAGGCAGTATAAATATGATATACTCTTTCATATATCATTAAATACTATAAAGCTTAGATGGAAACAAGTAGCTTCAGTCTGGTTTTCAGAGAGTGTCCGGTTGGTGCGAGGGCATACGAGGTCTGACGTCGAATACATTCCGGAGCAGTGCTTTGAAATTAACAGTAGGAGCACACGGGTGTGCCCGTTACAGCGCAGGTGTCCTTGACACCGTGAGGGATGCTTTGTGAGAAGCGTCCGAATTTGAGGTGGTAACACGTTCATTCGTCCTCTTTTCCCACGTGGAAAAGAGGATTTTTTATTATCTCAAGCAATTCCATCACACGCTTTTAACGCCTAAAGGCAGAACGGAGAAAATTATGCAGATCTACGAAGAACTTAAAGCAAGAGGTCTTATCGCACAGGTAACTGACGAGCCTCAGATAAGAGAACTTGTAAACAACGGTAAGGCAAAATTCTACATCGGTTTCGACTGTACCGCTGACAGCCTTACAGCAGGTCATTTCATGGCGCTCACACTTATGAAGCGTCTCCAGATGGCAGGCAACAAGCCCATCGCCCTCATCGGCGGCGGCACAACTCTGATCGGTGACCCCT
>JAFQUL010000061.1 GCA_017408535.1 Clostridia bacterium | reverse complement strand
CTGCTCAGACTTAAAGCTGTCGGAATGAAGTACGGTGATCTTTTTGTCATTATCTATCTTTACGATATGGTAATACTCCTGTCCGTCCTCATGGTTGTAGTTATATACGAAGGCCGCATAGCTGCCGTTTTCGGTGTGTACCACAGACGTCTGGTGATCGGCATAGGGCATTCTCTTGTCATACCACCAGTCGATCTGTATGTCATAATCCTCAAGAATGTCTATTAGCTCGGTTGCGCTGTAATCCTCAAGGGAGATATTGAAGGTATAGGCAGTTTTATCAAGTTCTGTGTTATATCCGTAGAAAAAGCCGCTGAGAATATTATCCTGAACAGAGCCGTCACGGACACCGCTTAAGGTCAGAGACTCGGTAGAGATTCCTTCTTCGAACTTTATATTCTTTTCATGCTTCCAGACTTTTCCGAGTGCTTCTTCTGCACTGTAGAAATCGAGCTCAATAGCAGTTTTACCGCCAACGGCAAGAGTGGCGAGAATAAGATGCAGCTTTCCGTCGGTGCTCTGTCTGACCATAGGTCTGTAGTACAGATGCTCCTCGTCGGGGACCTCAAGCTTTTCGTTAAAGATACACTCCATACCCTTATATACGGCGTGTCGGTACTGAAGCTTGTTATCATAATCTTCATGCGTTCCGGTATAATCCATAAGATAATATCTGTAGGTTATATGCATATACCCGTCTGAATCAACAAATACGTCTCCGAACTGATTGGGATGGGCGTGAGACCATATTCCCTCAAGTCCTCTCGAGCTGTCTTCTTCGTGCACAACAGTGTAAGAAGAGCCTTCACCGGTAGAAAGATCCGGAATGTAGAAAAGTCCTACGCGGTCCCACAGATAGCTGTTTCCGGCCAAGGAAAATTTTCCCTCGGCAATAATCGAATATTCATTTCTTATTGCCACGATATATGCACCGCCCTTTCCGTCAGGGAAGGGGTAAAGATATCCGTGTCTGCCGATATCTTCAGTCCGAACGAGGATACTGCTGTCAGACCATTCTTTTTTGTCAAGATCAAAGCTGTACCACTCGATTATTGAGTCGCCCACGCTCTCGGCATCGGTACCTGAACCGCAAATAATAAAGGCATACATCTTACGGTTATCAAAATCGTACATTACTTGACTGTAGCCAAGTTTGCTCTCCGACTTAAATGAAGGCTCCATTTCATACTTTGTTACTTCATCGGTCTCTCGGTCAAATACGTATACCCCGTGAAATTCCTCGGAAATAGTAGAAACAAATATGTCTCCGTTCGTGTCCTGTACAATATTAACGGTAACCTCTGCGTCGTCCGATTCAAACTCACCGTAGTATAAAAGAGATACCTTTCCGTCGTTGTCGATCTTTGCGACGTAATATTTCTGTATTCCGTCAAGCTCGTCCCCGCCGAAATCCTTGACAAACGCTACGTAAGTACCGCGCTCGGTGCGGCAGACTCTCATCTGCATACCGCCGTGGTAAGCAGCACCGCCCTCGCTGAACTTGTTAATATTGGTTCTAAGTTCGTTTTGGGCGAGAATACTCTGGATCTCAGAAAGGGTTATGTTATGCTTTGCAGGATCCACCGCAGGGGTCTCTACCGGATCTGTGTCAGCCGGTGTAGTAGTATCGTCTCCTGTGCCGCCTCCACCGCATCCGGTGAGCAACAGTGAAGCTATAAGACTGCAGCATAAGAGTGCTCTGATAAAAGCTTTCATTGTAATTTCCTCCGTAAATAATAGCGTTTATTTTTACAGCCGGGATAGGCT
>JAFQUL010000060.1 GCA_017408535.1 Clostridia bacterium | reverse complement strand
TGTGGGCAGTTCGGGATAAGTCTCTGCAATAAAGTTAAGATAGCTCTGCAGAGCCCTTACGTACAGTCCCTCCTGTCCGGTAGTAAGCACGTAACCAGGAAAAGGCAGTACAGTTCCCGGGGAAAGTGAAAGGTCTGACGCCGCAAGCATGCCTCTGTAGACGTCGTACAGCTTATAATAGGTCCTCTCTCCCACTATTCCGTCAGGGTCAAGACCGTACTGACGCTGAAATGCGATAACGGCATCTCTCGTTCTCTCTCCGTATATCCCGTCCTGGGTAACACCCGGCACTGCCGCCTCGAACCGTGATATATAGTCAAGAAAATACTGAACCTGTCTGACCCCTCCGCCGCTGTCACCCAGTGCCAATGCGCCCGGGTACTGTAGAGATACCTCCTCACGGGTAAGTCCCTCAGAATCCAGCTCTGACAGCTTCTTTACACTTGCGTAGATAAGCTGTATCTTGTACCAGGTGTCCTTCCCCACGATGCCGTCGGGGGCAAGGGAAAAGGTCTCCTGGAACACCCTCACCGCATCCTCGGTACTGCCGTCAAATATTCCGTTTACCGGGTATATTTTGGGTATTGCGGGAAAGTTGTTTGATATTCTGTTAAGGCGAAGCTGTACCTGCCTTACGTCATCTCCGGTTGAGCCCCGTCTGAGGATAGAGAGGGGCAGGCTTGCTTCTACACCTTCAACCGGAGCATTTCTGACAATGTCTATATCGTCTCCGTAATAATACTGCAGTATCTCGTAGGGTGTCAGCCCTCTCTCTGCCAAGGTCACCGTCCCCCACTGCGACAGACCGCCGCAGGACACTCTGTCACCGTCACAGTACTCGGTGAACAGCGGCTCAACGCTTCCCTGCCGCACCACGTAATCGTTGAATATCTCGTCAACGATACGGGATATATTCTCAAAAACGTCTCTGCCGTAAACGAAGGATTGGTCCACCGTTGTGGAATTAGTAATATCAAAGGGATATCCCCGGCTGCGGTAATACTCAAGATATACGCGGTTAAGGGCAAAGGATATCTGTGCGTATATATTGGCACGGATAGCATTCTCCGGCCAGGTAGGATATATCTCACTTGACGCCACGTTCTTTATGTAATCGGGAAAGGAGACAGTTACATTTTGTGCATTTGACCGCGGTGTTCCCAGATGTACCGTTATATACTCCGGAATGACGGGAAGCTCAGGCATTGGTCAGTCCTCCTCTCAGAGGATCTGGTGCTTCCTCATATATTCTCGTACCCTCAGGCTCCGGCGTATTCTCAGCGTATGGGATCAGATTTACCTGCTGTACCGATGTGACCGAGTCAAACACCGCCGCCCCGAAAAGCTCAGAGGGATAATATCCCTCTGCTTCTACCCTTATATCATATCGGGCAAAGGGTTTACCCGCAGACCCCGGAGACAGCGACTCCGCCCTCGGCGGTGCCCACAGTCTGAGGCTGTCAGAATTTCCGTTTCTGTCACTCACAAGCACACCCAGTATCTGTCCGTCCCTTCCGGTGACGGTTATCACCGCATTGCCTACAGGCAGGGCATTTGATGCGGTACGTATCTTAAAAGTCAGATATCCGCCGCTCCCCGTTCGGTCATCTCTCTGTCCGTTCATATTTTCCCCCCAAAAAAAGTTATTTTCAAAGAAATTATATGCATAAAGGGAGAATATGGTGTAAGACGGCTTAAAGTCTAAGTAACCGACAGCTGTCTGACACAAAAAATACTGTATGACCTATATCGGATCATACAGTATTCTTTATTTGTCTTATTGGCCTTTTAAGGCTCGAAAAGCTTACTCTGCCTGAATAAAATAATAGATCGAAGAGTGCCGGCCGCCGATATTAAAGATAGCGTATCCAACCTCGTAACGCACCGGCGACTGTCCCACAAAGAAGCCCTCGGCATTCACCGCCCAGCAAACCAGATTGGTGCGGTCGGTCTTGATAGCCACCTCTGCCTCTATTACCTCGCAAAGGATAGGAGCCTTACCCAGATCCACCATTTGCATAAGTGGCGGTGTTCCGTCATTCTTCTGCATATGATCGGGGGCAACGGTCCGCTTCATATCGGTGTTCATAACGTCACCCACAGCTGTCATCAGCATAGCGTCGGTATGCTCCAGACCAAGTTCATTGTTAAGAGAGCTGACAGCAATAACCGCATAATCGTTGTTGCACTTTACTCTCATTCCGTTAAGTTCTATTTCGCCAAGTTGTCCCAATCTGCCGTACACTGATTTGGTCTTCGCCGTATCAACCAGGCCGTAGCGTTTTTCCCAACTGCGGTACAATTCACCTGTATCGGAGCGTACCTCACCTGATTCAAGATCCACCATACACTTATCATCCGGCACTGCGTTATCAAATTCACGATGATAGTCAGCACCCACCTGCGAAAGCTCTACCGCTACGTCAAAGGCAGGCTTTACGAGAGTGGTCACACCGCCGGGCAAGTAGTCATTTGTGGTCTCCACCTCATTCACCCGCACGGGGATCTTGTTCAGCGCGGTGCGCACATCCTCACGACGGGTAATGATAGCACCGTGATAAAACATTCCTGTTTTAGCCGGGTCATTCCAGCAAGACAGGACTCCCTCTCTGTAGCCTACTCCGCCGATAGCACCGGAGCTGCATTCCTTGCCGACAGTTCCAACGTTATCAAGAAAAGAAGAGTATGCGTATACACAGTTGGTAAATCCCGACCAGTTCTGAAGCATTCCCACCGATGCAAATAAGATAGCACTTTCCGCACGGTATTTATTAGGGAAGGAGCAATCCCACTCGGAATTAAAGAATGGCTTACCTAATTTTCTGTGGCGCAAATTCAAACCCAGACCCCACTCAGGCCGCTCGTGGAAGCCCCAGTCACGGTAGTACCGTCCCTCTTCTGTCCAGCCCAGAAAATCTCCGATATTTGAATGATTATCCATAAAGTCACCGATCTCCTGGGAGACCTTTGACTGCATATATTTCCAGGTGTAGTTGGGGCCGGTTATGGGGATCTTCACTCCAAGGGAATGCATATAGTCGATCATACCGTCGTAATAGAGATGGGTAAGATAGCACTTAAACTCGTTGAGCTCAGGCACGGTCTTGTCAGCCGGATCAAGTTCCTCGGTCTCTACTGCATAGCCTTTTTCCTCACACCAAACGCGGAATCGCTCACGGAACTCAGATACGTATGGCTCTACCGTGATCTCCTGATCAAAACAACCGAAAAGGCAGGCCTCGTTAATAACGTCGCTCATGACAAAGACCGGATCGTCCTTATAATCAAGTCCGATATAAGGATTATGGTGCAGCCATAGGGCACGCATATATTCCTTCTGCAGTTCTATAAGAGTCGGATCAAAAAGACAGTAAGGCGCACCGTTGTTTTTCAGTAAAACGGTACTGCGCGCACCGTCATCCTCCTTGTATTTGCGGTAGGTCTGCATATCCAGATAAACGTAGATGCCCTCTTTTTTCAGGCAATAGATCAGATAGTCAAGACGGTCAAAGGATTCCGGATCATAGGTAGAGGTATTTGCCAGCCTTTTTCCTCTTCTGCACTGGAAGATATTAGGTATTCCCCACTCCGCATCCATCTGGTGCAGACGCACTATGTTGCATCCGTATGAAGCCAATCGCTTTGCCAATTTTTCCGCATAGGGCTTCTCAGGGAAACAAGCGCCTGCACTTAAATTAGTACCCCAAAACCTCACAGGGGTACCGTCTTCAAAAACGAAACGTTCTCCCTCTGCCTTGAGAAATCCATGCTTGCCGGCAGGCTTTTCATCCTCAAACAGGTAGGAAATATCAAGCGGTGCCATATCCGCGTGACACGGAAACGGAATATATCTTGCCATAAAATTTTATCCTTTCTCAACCCCCGAAAAGCAGACTGATATACCGGGGATCGCTTTATTGTTTTAGCCGAAATTACCGGTGCTTGCTCTTTCTCACAACCAGCTCGTGCATAATGAACATCAGAGCAACAAGGACCAGTACGTATACCGGAAGAAGAGCGATAGAGGTATAATCTGCTATTACCCCGAAGACGGTGGGCATAATGAGATATCCGGTATAAGCAAAGGACATCTGCATACCTATCATCGCCTGGGATTTGTCTTTTCCGAAAACGCTGGGAGTCATGTGAATAATACACGGATAGATCGGCGCGCAGCCAACTCCTATAACAACGAATGCCAGCCAGGCAAAAAATTCATTCAGCGGCACACACAGCAGTACTACACCGCAACTTATCAGCACAACACCCATACGGATAAGAAAATGGTCGCTCAGCCGCATGGCGAGAAAACCGTTTCCAAGCCGCCCGAGAGTGATGCCGATATAGAACATACTGGCAAAACCTGCCGCCACCTCCGGAGAAAACGACCATATCTGTACCAGATAGCTGCTTGCCCACAGCGAGGTGGTAAGCTCCATTGAACAGTAGCAAAAGAAGGTGATAAAGCAAGGAAGCGCACCGGGAATAGCGAATATCTCTTTCATGGAAAGCACCTTCGCCGGTTTGTCATCCTGTTCTCCCTCCCCGTCGGTACCCTTTTTCCAGATAGGCAGACTGATGAAAATAACGGCAGACAGTACCGCCTGGATCACCGCCACAAAGAGGTACCCGTAATTCCAGCTTTTAAGCTGTGCCAGAGAGAAACTCATAATATACGGGCTGATGGATGCGCCTACACCCCACATACAGTGTAGCCAGCTCATATGCTGGGCCTTGTAATGCAAAGCAACGTAATTATTCAGAATAGCGTCAACTCCGCCTGCACCAAGTCCGTAGGGGATAGCCCACAGGACAAGCATCCAGAACTGACCGCTGACAGAAAAGCCGAAGAGACCGAGGGCAGTTAAAGTTATACTTACCGCAGTTACCTTGCCGGCACCGAATTTATGAAGCAGCTTATTACAGCTGAGCGTTGACAGTATCGTTCCCACGAAGATCGTGGTTGAGATGATTCCCGCAAAGGATACCGGGACCTCCATTTCGGCATGAAGCACCGGCCACGCTGAACCGAGCAAAGAATCCGGCAAGCCTAGGCTGATAAAGCAAAGATAAATAAGAACTAATAATAAACTACCCACCGTATTCTGCCCTTTCCTTATTTTTCGCTAAACATTATACTTAGATTTGCCGAAATTGTCAATCTTTTCCCTGTAATTTGAGAGAAAAACACCCCTCCGCGAAACGCCGAAAAAGCAGTGCCGAAAGCAAAACAATTCGGAGTCTCGCAGAAGGGTGTTCGATAAAATGTCTTTTTAGGACCTATCCGGCTGTACTGACCTTAGCAAAAAACTGACAGAAAAATTACTCTGCGTCCTCTGCCTCGTCGTAGAAGCCGATCTCCTCGTCGCGGGAAAGCTCTGCGCTGAGCATCTCGTCATCAAGGTCAAGCTCAAGATCGTCAAAGTTGAATATATCCTCGTCGTCATCCTTGGCTGCCTTAAGTCCAAGAGCCTCGCCGTACTCCTGCCAGAACATAATGCCGCCGATAGCACCGCCGACTGCCGCAAGAGCAAGGAAGGTGTTTGCAAGACTGCGCTTCTTGTTGTAGAGCATGAAGAAAAGCACGATCATGCTGATAGACTGAACAAGAAGGGTGATCGCAATGAAGGGTCTGAATTTCTTAAACATAATCTTTCTCCTTTATATGAATTATTGTTTGTCTTGTGCGTTCATCTTGAGATATGCGTTGATAAAGCCGTCAAGATCGCCGTCCATTACCGCAGAGATGTCACCGTCCTCATATCCTGTACGGTTATCCTTGACCAGAGTGTAGGGCATAAATACGTAAGAACGGATCTGTGAGCCCCACTCGATATTGGTCTTGTTACCCTTGATGTCCTCTATCTTTTCCAGATTTTCTCTCTGCTTGATCTCAATGAGCTTACTCCTCAGCATACTCATTGCGGTCTCCTTGTTCTGGAGCTGGCTTCTCTCTGTCTGACAGCCTACGACTATACCGGTGGGAATATGAACTATACGTATAGCAGAGTCGGTCTTGTTAACGTGCTGTCCACCCGCACCGCTGGAGCGGTGGGCAGTGACCTCGATATCCTCATCTCTGATCTCAACCGTACCGTCATCCACAAATTCGGGAATGACCTCGATGGATGCAAAGGAGGTGTGTCTGCGTCCCGAGCTGTCAAAGGGTGACACACGTACAAGGCGGTGAACACCGTTCTCCCCCTTAAGGTATCCGTATGCGTTAGTACCCTCGACCATTATAGTAGCACTCTTAAGACCTGCTTCCTCTCCGTCAAGCCAGTCAAGAAGCTTAACTGTAAAGCCGTGTCTCTCACCCCAGCGGGTGATCATACGGTAGAGCATCTGTGCCCAGTCCTGTGCCTCGGTACCGCCGGCACCGGGGTGGAAGGAAACTATAGCGTTATTTGCGTCGTATTCGCCGGAAAGAAGGATCTCTATTCTCTGTCTCTCTTCCTCTGACTCGATGTGTGCAACAGACTCGATAATCTCGTCCACCACGCTCTCGTCATTTTCCTCGATAGCCATCTCAGCGAGAGTGTAAGTATCGTCAAGCTCTGCAACAAGAGCGTTATAGCTGTCAAGCTTGCCCTTGGTCTGCTTCAGCTCCTGGAGTATCTTACCGGAGTTTGCCTGATCCCCCCAGAAATCGGGGGCAAGGGTCTTTTCCTCAAGCTCGACCACCTTTGCCTCAAGCTTTTCTATTCCAAGTGCACGGCCCAGCTCTTCAACTGACTCGCGCATACCGTTTATCTTATATTTTGCCTCTTCAAGCGCTACTATCACAAGCGTTCCTCACAATCATATTTAGTCAATTATATTATACCATAAGACAGGAAAATATTCAAGACAAATATTTTATCCGCGGTACATTTCTTTTATAACTTAAAGGATCCGCCCGTCATCAGAGACTCCATATCCCGCATACGGTCAAGCAGACCGATGATGCCGATATGCTGAGGGCAGTGCTCTTCACACTGACCGCAGGAGATACATTCGCCGGGTGCGCGGTGTCCGTCACCTCTGAGATTACGGTATTTGAGAAGCGTGCTCCAGGAGTGTCCGAACTCGCTTACCGTGTTATAGATCGAAAAATACTCAGGGATAGCGATATTCATGGGACAGCCGTCGCCGTGGTTGACACAGTATCTGCAGGCGGTACAGGGGATAACACTGCGCTCCTTCAGAATGGTCATCACCTTCTCTACCGCCGCCGACTCTCTTTCGTCAAGAGGGGTGAAATCCGCCATATACGAAATATTGTCACGGAGCTGATCAAGGTCGCTCATACCGCTGAGCACCATAATTACTCCGTCAAGAGATGCGGAGTATCTTATAGCATAGGAAGCATCTGACATTCCGCTGTCAAGTGAGCGGAACACGTTGCTTGCCCCCTCGGGAAGGCGGGCCAGCGCACCGCCCTTGACCGGCTCCATAACTATGATATCCTTGCCGTGGCGGCGGCAGACCTCATAGTTCTTGCCTGCCTCGATTATCTCGCTGTCCCAGTCGGCATAATTGAGCTGAAGCTGAACGAACTCAACGAAGGGATATCTTGTGAGCAGATCATCGAGAAGCTCTGCATTATCGTGGTATGAAAAGCCTATTTTGCGGGCAAGTCCCTTTTCCTTAAGGCTTTTTAAGAACTCAAAGCCGTCTGTGTCATCAAGGATGGGAGTCACCTTTCTTGATATATTATGGAGCAGGTAGTAATCAAAGTACTCTACCCCGCACCGCTTCAGCTGTTCATCGAAAAGCCGGGAGTAATCATCCTTTGCTTTAACGTAGCTGACAGGCAGCTTATCCGCAAGGCAGAAGCTGTCGCGGGGATATCTCTCTGTAAAAGCACGGCGGACAGCTTCCTCACTCATTCCGTCATGATACATATATGCGGTATCAACGTAAGTAAATCCTGCCGCCAAAAATTCATCTGCCATACGGCAGACAAGGGGGTAGTCGACAGAGCCCGATTTTTTGGGATCTGTAAGGGGGAGGCGCATTGAGCCAAAACCTAATTTTTTCATTATATTTCTCCGTAAGCGGTTTTATTCTGTAAAAATCAAAGAACCGCAGAGGGCAGAAAAAGTCTCCCCCCTTGCGGTCCTTTATTGTCAAAGATTTATCTTCTCTTCTTAGCGATAGCGCCCATGACGATAAACACAACTGCGGCTACTACTGCAACACAGCCGAGAATGATAATGGGTACTATGGGCAGATCACTGGTCATGGGATTCACTGCATTTATAACGGCATCCTGACGTGTAAGCACAAAAGAGATCGCAACCGTTATAAACGCAAGGATAACAACAAACTGCTTTTTCATTTTTCCACCTTCAATTTTTATTTTTGATAGGCTGTCAATTTTTCACGTTTATTTTGTGAGGAACTTATAGCACTCAGCGGCGGCGGTAAGACCGTCAGGCTCACGGCACTCGTTCTCAACTATCATCTCAAGTCCAAGCTCAAGAACAAGATCGCGGACTGCGATAACAGGAGCCTGACCGCAGCCAAGCACCTTTGCGTCTCCGTCCTCGCTTCCGAGAAGGCCGTCCTTCATATGAACGAATTTGATACGGTCCTTGTTCTCGGCAATGACCTTAAGAGGATCCTTACCTGCAACCGCTACCCAGTACATATCTATCTGGAAGAGAACGTCAGTCTCTCGGCGGAGATGCTCAAAGGGAATGCAGTTGTGAGGACCTCGTGCGATCCGGTCAAGAAACTCATACTGATGGTTATGGAAGTGAAGATCGATGCCTTCCTTCTTGAGTATTGGCTGGTACTTGTTTATGCCGTTTGCCATATTGATATAGTCCTTATCCTCCCAGGTGCTCCAAGGGATAATGAAGTCGTGGCAATCAAGAGTGTTGAAGTACGCAATAGTCTTGTCAAACTCATTGTCAAGACGGCTGAGGTCGCAGTGAATACCGGAAACGCTCAGTCCCGCATCCTTAACCGAGGACGCAAACTCATCAACGGTAACGTTGTCGTATATTGCGCCCTCAACAGAGGTATATCCCATCTCGGCCATAGCCTTGACGGCACCGCGGAAATCACGGTCAAGCGCATCCTCTGCGCTGAAAAGCTGAATACCTAACTTTTTCATTCTGAGACACTCCTTGTATAAGAGATCACTTATTGGAAGCAAGGAAGTTGTAGCACTCGGTAGCCTCGTCGAGACTGTCAGACCCGCCGCCCTCATTCTCAACTACCATAGTAAAACCAAGCTTAACGGCAGTATCACGAACCTTAAGTACGGGAGCCTCGCCGCGGCCGAGAGGTTTACCGTTACCTGACTGAGTACCGTCCTTGAGGTGGATAAAGTTAATACGGTCCTTATTGTCGGTGATGAACTTTACGGGGTCGGCACCTGCAACGAATGCCCAGTAGGTGTCTATCTCAAGCTTGATATCGGTCTCCTTCAGCATAGCCTCGATCGCGCTCTCGCCGTTAGGACCAATGGGAAGAAACTCGTCAGAGTGGTTATGGAACATGAGGTTGATACCCTCCTTCTTGAGAAGGGGCTGGTACTTGTTGATAAGCTCGATGTTACGGGTAAAGTCAGCGTTCCAGTCAGCCCAGGGAACTATATAATTCTCGCACTCGATGGTGTGAAGATAATTAACAATACCTGCAAAATCCCTCTCAGCCTCATCAAAGCCGATGTGGCCGCCTGAAACCTTAAGACCGGCACCGTCAACAATAGCCTTGAAGTCTACTGCAGAAAGGCCGTAAAAGCCTGCGGTCTCAACATACTTATAGCCGATGGAGGCAATCTTCTCTATCGTAGCCTTAGGATCTGCCTCTGCCTTGTCATATACGCTGTAAAGCTGAATTCCGTACTGTGTCATTTTGACAATCTCCTTTTCGGATAATTTTGATCTTTTTAACGTAAGATACCGATAACACCCGGCACGATCGCAAAGCACCTGACCGGCTGAGATACATCACCGCACTGCCTCGTATCTACCTTTTTATTGTACAGTTATATGCCGCTTTTTTCAAGTATAACAGGCAAATTCACACATTTTTTACATTTCGGCGACAAGCCTTTTGCACCCTTTTTCGTTGACATACCGGTGCCTATGTTATATACTGTTTTCAGATGCGAAAACCTTTTACTTGAGAGGTATTTATATGAGAATAAGCGATTTTATAGAAAAGAAGAGAGACGGCGGAGAGCACACCGAGGTAGAGATACGCACCTTTATCACCGAGATGGTAAGGGGCAATGTCCCCGATTATATGGTATCCGCCTGGCTTATGGCGGCGTTTATCAGAGGACTCAGTCACAGTGAGACGGTAGCTCTCACCATGGCTATGGCTGAATCGGGCGACACGGTAGACACCTCCCGTATCGACGGGATCACCGCTGACAAGCACAGTACCGGAGGCGTAGGTGACAAGACCTCTCTTATCATTGCACCTATAGTTGCATCGGCGGGAATAAAGGTCGCAAAGCTGTCGGGACGCGGACTCGGCATCACCGGCGGAACTGTGGACAAGATAGCTTCTATTCCCGGCTGCAGGACAGAGCTTTCCACCGAGGAATTTTTCTCGACTGTTGATCGGGTTGGAATGTGTATTTCCGCCCAGAGCGGCAATCTTGCCCCGGCAGATAAGATACTCTACGCCCTCAGAGACGTGACCGCTACCATAGACAGCATACCGCTTATCGCATCCAGCATTATGAGCAAAAAACTGGCATCGGGTGCGGAGTGCATCGTCCTTGACGTAAAGTGCGGAAACGGTGCTTTTATGCGTACCGAGGAAAAGGCAGCTGAACTCGCGCAGGTTATGGTTGATATCGGCAAATCGAGCGGCAGGCGGATGTGCGCCCTTGTCACCGATATGTCAACTCCCCTCGGTCTTGCGGCAGGCAACGCACCTGAGGTCAGAGAGGCGATAGACGTTCTCTCGGGTAAAGGTCCTCGGGACACAAGAGAAATATGTCTTGAAATAGCGGCACAGATGATGTACCTTAGCGGCAAGGGAGAGCTTGGATCCTGCCGCAGTCAGGCAGAGATCATCATCGACAGCGGAAGAGCAAAAGCAAAGCTCGGCGAGTTTATCTCCGCCATCGGCGGAGACCCCCGTGTCATCGAAGACACCTCCCTTCTTCCTACAGCCGAAAACTGCGTTGAGATAAAGAGCCTGTCAGAAGGATTTGTCAAAGACATAAATGCCGAGATGATAGGCAGAGCCGCGCTCGTTGCCGGCGCCGGCAGAGAAACGAAATCAGATGCAGTCGATTATGCGGCAGGAGTCATCCTTGCCGTCAAACCCGGCGACAAGGTCACGGCAGGCGATACTCTCTGCAGAATAGAGGCATCTGACAGAGATAAGCTTATGCGTGCAGAGGAATACGCCCGTGCCGCATTCGGTATATCGGACGAACCCCTGGAAAGAAAACCGCTGATACTGAGAACAGTAGTATAAACAGACGGAAAGAAATATTTTGTGTTTTTTTGAAAAAAATTGCAATGCCACTTGACTTACCGGTTTTTCTGTGATATAATAATCGGGTCGAACTGAATAACACATGTCGACCCGGAGAAGTCGCCTAGTTGGTCGAGGGCGCACGACTGGAAATCGTGTAACCGTTAAAAGCGGTTCGAGAGTTCGAATCTCTCCTTCTCCGCCAAAAAGAAACGACAATTTTCGACAGAAGATTGTCGTTTCTTTTTGTTCTTTTCACTTTTCTCTTTTCGTTTTTCTCTCTTCTCTCAAATTGTTGTTTCCAGATAAAAGATAAGAGAGAAGAGATAAAAGAAAAGGTAGCTTTGCTTCGCAAAGCGTTGAATTATATAATAATTTGTGG
>JAFQUL010000007.1 GCA_017408535.1 Clostridia bacterium | reverse complement strand
GTCGGTATGAAGAGCCGCGGTGTTTACGAGACCCCCGGCGGAACCATTCTTTACGCTGCTCACGAGGCTCTTGAGAACCTCACTCTTGACCGCGACACCATGCACACAAAGCAGATGCTCGCAGGTAAGTTTGCTGACCTTGTATACTTCGGTCAGTGGTTCACCCCCTGCAGAGAGGCACTCTCCGCATTCGTTGACAAGACCCAGGAGACCGTTACCGGTGACGTAAAGCTCAAGCTCTACAAGGGTAACATAATAACCGCATCCGTTACTTCTCCCTATTCCCTCTACGACGAAGAGGTTGCAACCTTCGACGAGGATGAGGTTTACAACCAGGCTGATGCAGACGGATTCATCAATCTGTTCGGTCTCCCGATAAAGATCAAGGCTACCCTTGATGCTCGCAGAGAAAACAACAAGTAATAAAGGCAGGATCTAAGCAAATGAAAATGTGGGACGGACGTTTCAGCAAAACGCTGGACAACCGCGTAAACGCATTCAATTCTTCAGTCTCCTTTGACTCAAGAATGTATGCGCAGGATATCGAGGGCTCTATTGCCCATGCCACTATGCTGGGCAAATGCGGCATAATAGACACAGAGGACAGCGAGAAGATCGTTTCCGAGCTTAAAAACATAAAGGCAGACATTGAGAACGGTTCTCTCGCTATCGATCCGGAGGCCGAAGATATACACATGTTCATTGAAAGCGTACTGACGGCGCGTATC
Organism: Clostridia bacterium; assembly: GCA_017408535.1. Lineage (GTDB taxonomy): Bacteria > Bacillota > Clostridia > Oscillospirales > CAG-272 > RGIG2161. The sequence goes on along the minus strand of JAFQUL010000007.1, from coordinate 10,527 downwards.
GGTGATGCAGGCAAGCGCCTGCACACCGCGCGCAGCCGTAATGACCAGGTCGCGCTTGACGTCCGTATGTACTGTAAGGCTGAGATCAAGGAGATAAAGGCACTTGTGATCGATCTGCTTGAGATCATTTCCGGCAAGGCAAAGGAAAACAAGGACACCGTTATGCCGGGATATACTCATCTTCAGAGAGCACAGCCCCTGACCTTTGCTCACTACATTCTCGCATACGCACAGATGCTTATGCGTGATGCTTCAAGGCTTGACGACGTTTACCGCCGTACAGACGTTATGCCCCTTGGATCAGGTGCGCTTGCGTCCACCACATATCCTATAGACCGTCACTTTGTGGCAGAACAGCTCGGTTTTGCCGACGTTACCGCAAACAGCATTGACGGTGTTTCCGACAGAGACTTCGTTCTTGAGCTTTCATCGGCACTTTCCATTCTGATGATGCATCTTTCACGTTTTTCAGAGGAGATCATCCTCGGGTGCTCAAGCGAATATTCATTTATCGAGCTTGACGATGCCTATTCAACCGGCTCGTCGATAATGCCCCAGAAAAAGAACCCCGACGTTGCAGAGCTTGTCAGAGGAAAGACCGGCCGTGTTTACGGAAATATGACCGCCCTCTTTACCATGATGAAGGCTCTTCCCCTTGCATACAACAAGGATATGCAGGAGGACAAGGAAGCGATCTTCGATTCCATTGACAACGTCAAGCTCTGTCTTGAGGTGTTCGGTGCTATGTTTGATACCATCACCGTAAAGAAAGAGAAAATGAGGGCTGCGGCATCCGGCGGCTTTATCAATGCCACCGACTGTGCAGACTATCTCGTCCGCCGCGGTCTTCCCTTCCGCGATGCATATAAGATCACGGGAAAGCTCGTGGCTTACTGTATCGAGACATCAAAAACCTTTGAGACACTTACTCTCGACGAATATCTTTCCTTCTCGGACAAGTTCGAGAAAGGAGTATACGATGCAGTCAACCTTGAGAACTGTGTTGCAGACCGTAAGGTATACGGCGGCCCTGCCCCGGCCTCGGTGGACAATCAGCTCTCCTTGCTTTACAGCTTCATAAAAAATAACAAAAACTGATACGGAGGAATTCTCATGAACAAAATAAAGGCAGGTATAGTCGGTGCTACCGGTTATGCGGGAGTTGAATTGCTCCGTCTGTTGCTCTCTCACCCAAAGGTAGAGGTGATCGGTCTTTCTTCTGTTTCCTTTGAGGGTCAGAGCATCGACCAGGTCTACCCCAATCTTCACAGCTACTGCGGTGATATTCTCACCTCACCCGAAAAATTTATCCCGAAGTGCGACGTCGTGTTTGCATCCCTTCCCCACGGTCTCTCCGAGCCTCTTGCAAGACAGTGCATTGATGCAGGTGCGGTGTTTATAGACCTTGGTGCGGATTTCCGTCTTACCGACAAGGAAGAATATTCCTACTGGTACAAAAAGGAATACAACGATATGGAGCTCCATGACAAGGCAGTCTACTGCATCCCCGAGCTTCACCGTGACAGGATCAAGGATATTCCGATAATAGGCAATCCCGGCTGTTATCCCACCTCTATTGCGCTGGGTATCACTCCCGCCATCAAGGCAGGTATAATTGACACATCCCATATTATAATAGACTCCAAGTCCGGTGTAACAGGCGCCGGCCGCGGACTTAAGCAGAATACCCATTATCCCGAGGCAAACGAAGCATTCTCCGCTTATGCGGCAGGCAACCACAGACATACTCCCGAGATAGAGCAGACTCTCTCTGAAATCGCAGGCAGTAAGGTCTCCGTTACCTTCGTCCCTCATCTGCTTCCCGTTAACCGCGGTATTGAGTCCACTATTTATACCAAGCTTATCAGCGACGTCAGCATCGCTGACGTCAGAAAAATATATAATGACGCTTACGAAAACGAAAGATTCGTGAGAGTCCTTCCCGAGGGAGAATACGCTAACATCAGAAACGTGCGTTTCTCCAATTTCTGCGACATATCAATACACATGGACAGCAGAACAGATACCCTTATCATCTCCTCCGTCATTGACAATATGGTCAAGGGCGCTGCGGGACAGGCTATTCAGAATATGAACATCAGATTCGTACTGGGAGAGGATACCGCACTTATCACTCCTCCCCCTGCATTTTAATTTGAAAGGCGGCTAAATATGGATTTTAATTCAGAAAACATAAAGTTAACAGAGGGCGGCGTTACCGCTCCTCTCGGATTCAAGGCATCGGGTATGCACTGCGGTCTCCGCAAGAACAAATCGAAGAAGGATCTGGCGATGATCTTTGCGGAATGTGACTGTGCGGCTGCCGGTGTTTTCACACAGAACAAGGTATTTGCCGCTCCTGTAGGAGTAACCCGTGAGAACCTTAAGAACGGCTATGCACGCGCGGTTATCTGCAACAGCGGAAACGCAAACACCTGTAACTCTGACGGTTATGACAAGGCTTATGCCACTTGCAAGGCAGTTGCGGAGACTCTCGGTATAGACGAGAGCGACGTTATCGTTGCATCCACCGGTGTAATCGGTGTTCCCCTTCCCATTGAGCCTATCATAAACGGAATTCCCGTGCTTGCAGAACAGCTTGAGCGTTCCTTTGCCGCTGCAGAGGATGCCGCAACCGCTATTATGACCACCGATACCAAGAAAAAGGAATTTGCGGTAACTTATAACTGCGACGGAAATATTATAAAGATCGGCGGTATGTGCAAGGGTTCGGGTATGATACAGCCCAATATGGCAACTATGCTCGGCTTCATCACTACCGACGTTGCCATCACCCCTGAGCTTCTTCAGAAGGCGCTCAGCACGGTTATTGCCGACACCTTCAATATGGTAAGCGTTGACGGAGATACCAGCACCAACGATATGGTAACCGTTCTTGCATCCGGCATGGCGTGCGAAAAGGTTATCGACGAGGAGAATTATGCATACGATGCTTTCCTCAGCGCTCTCGGTTTCATCTGCACAAAGATGTGTACTGCAATCGCCGCTGACGGTGAGGGTGCGACCAAGCTTCTTACCGCAGACGTAAGAAACTACAGAGACATTCCCGGTGCAAAAAAGCTTGCAAAGTCCGTTATAAATTCCTCTCTTGTCAAGACCGCTATGTACGGTGCTGATGCAAACTGGGGCAGAATCCTCTGTGCACTGGGTTATGCAGGTGTTGACATAGACACAGATAAGATCGACGTAAGATTCACCTCCCGTGCAGGAAGCATTCTCGTTTGTGAGAACGGCCGCGGATATCCCTTTGATGAGGATGAAGCAAAGAAGATACTTCTCGAGCACAGGGTAACGATAGACATCGATATGAAGGACGGTGCTGAATCTGCCCGTGCATGGGGCTGTGATCTCAGTTACGAATACGTTCGCATCAACGGCGACTACCGCAGCTGATCCAAAGGAGAAAGATATGTTTATTTCTAACGCAGAAAAAGCTAAGGTGCTTACTCAGGCACTTCCCTACATACAGAAATACTACGGTAAGACCGTCGTAGTTAAATACGGCGGCGCAGCAATGATAAACGAAGGACTCAGAGAAGCTGTTATAAGCGACCTTGTGCTTCTTTCTCTGGTCGGTATCAACGTAGTGCTCGTGCACGGCGGCGGTCCAGAGATCTCAGAAATGTTAAAGAAGCTTGGACATGAGCCCAAGTTTATCAACGGTCTCAGATACACTGATGATGAAACAATAAACGTTGTTCAGATGGTCCTTGCAGGTAAAGCTAACAAGGATCTTGTAAACCTTATTGAGAAAATCGGCGGCCGTGCTGTCGGTGTTTGCGGTATTGACGGCGGTCTCATTAAGGCAAAGAAGTACGAGGACGGCATCAACGATTACGGATACGTTGGCGAGATCACCGACATTGACGTATCTCTTCTTACCGATACCATTGAGAAGGGTTACATCCCCGTTGTATCCACAGTTGCTGAGGGTATTGATGACAACGCTGTATACAACATCAATGCAGACACAGCTGCCGCTAAGATCGCAGTTGCTCTCGGTGCACAGAACCTTATTCTTCTTACCGATACACGCGGAGTAATGCGTGACTATCACGATGAGGATACCCTCATCCCCGTTATTCACATAGATGAGATCAACGGTCTTATTGATGACGGTATAATCAGCGGCGGTATGATCCCCAAGGTAAGATGCTGTGAGAATGCAGTTCGCAGCGGTATCGAGAAGACCTGTGTCATCGACGGCAGAATAATGCACTCCATACTCATCGAGATGTTCTCTGACGAGGGTATCGGAACTATGTTCATTGAGTAAAGGAGACACAGCGATGAATACCGATAAGATAATGTCGGCTGATGCCGCACATATAATGCATACATACGGCAGACTTCCTGTCGTTCCCTCTCACGGAAAGAGTGCAACTCTTTTTGATATTGAGGGTAAAAAATACATTGATTTTACCAGCGGAATCGGTGTAAACTCTCTTGGGTTTGCCGATAAAGGCTGGTGTGATGCTGTCACGTCCCAGGCCGAGAAATTCGCACACGTTTCAAACTACTATTACTGCGAGACCGCTTCCCTTCTTGCTGAAAAGCTTACCGCACTCACCGGGCTTAAAAAGGTATTCTTTGCCAACTCCGGTGCCGAGGCAAACGAGGGTGCAATCAAGCTGGCAAGAAAGTACAGCTTTGATAAATACGGTGCAGGCCGCCATACGGTAATAACACTTACCGACTCTTTCCACGGCCGCACGGTCACTACTCTCTCCGCAACAGGACAAGACAAATTCCACAATTACTTTTTCCCCTTTACAGACGGCTTCCGCTTCTCCCCTGCAAACGATATTGATGCGCTTAAGGCTGCTGTAGATGACACTGTTTGCGCTATTATGATGGAGCCTATCCAGGGCGAGGGCGGCGTAAACATAGTTAAAGACGATTTTGTAAAAGCAGTAAAGGATATTTGTGATGAGAAGGACATTCTTCTCATATTCGACGAAGTTCAGACCGGTGTATCAAGAACCGGTAAATTCCTCGCATCACAGTACTTCTGTGTTGATGCTGACATAGTTACCCTTGCCAAGGGTCTTGGCGGCGGGCTTCCCATAGGTGCTTTTTTAGCAGGCTCAAAGTGTGCGGAGACCCTCTGCCCCGGCGATCACGGATCCACTTTCGGCGGTAATCCCGTTTCCTGCGCAGCTGCCTGTGAGGTTGTCGACAGACTTTCGGGCGAGGAAGCAATGAATGAGATCCTCGAAAAGGGTAAATATATAAGCGATGCCGTTCGCTCCTTCGGACTTTCCTCTGTAGTCGAGGTGCGCGGCAAGGGACTTATGATCGGTATTCAGGTAAACTGCGACCCTAAGCTTTGCCTTACCGAGGCTGTCAAAAACGGATTACTTATCCTCACTGCAGGAAAAGACGTTGTACGTCTTCTGCCTCCTCTTACCATCACCTTCCCCGAGATCGATGAGGGACTGACAATTCTCAAAAAAATTCTTACAAGTACAGGAGAAGAAAAATGAAAAAAGACCTTCTTAAAATGGCTGACCTCTCCCGTGAAGAGATAGAAAGCATTCTTGATCTTGCGTCTCAGCTTAAATTTGAGCGTAAGAACGGCATTGAACACAAGCTTCTTGCCGGTAAGACCCTGGGAATGATTTTCCAGAAGTCCTCTACCCGTACCAGAGTTTCCTTTGAGACCGGTATATATCAGCTGGGCGGTCAGGGTCTTTTCCTCTCCTCCCGCGATCTTCAGATCGGCCGCGGTGAGCCCATTGAGGATACCGCACGTGTTCTTTCCCGTTACATTGACGGTATAATGATCCGTACCTTCGATCAGGAAGAGGTAGAGACTCTTGCAAAGTACTCTGATATTCCGATAATCAACGGTCTTACCGACTACTCTCATCCCTGCCAGATCCTTGCTGACCTTCTTACTATCCGTGAGTTCAAGGGTAAGCTTGAGGGACTCCGTGCATGCTATATTGGCGATGGCAACAATATGGCAAACTCCTACATCGTCGGTATGCTTACCACAGGCATGAGCATTTCTGTTGCCTGCCCCGAGAACTACCGTCCCGATCCCTCAGTTCTTGAGTTCGCCAAGGCATACGGCGACAAGTTCTTCCTCACCGACTCTCCCGCAGAGGCAGCTAAGGATGCAGACGTTATTATGACTGACGTATGGGCGTCCATGGGCCAGGAGGGCGAGGCTGAAATCCGCCGCAAGGCATTCAAAGGCTATCAGGTCAGCAAAGAGCTTATGTCATACGCAAAACCCGACGCAATGGTTCAGCATTGCCTCCCCGCACATCGCGGTGAAGAGATCACAGCAGATGTTCTTGAGGCTCATGCAAACGAAATATTTGAAGAAGCTGAAAACCGTCTCCACGTTCAGAAGGCCGTTATGGTCAAGCTGATGGGCTGATTAAATATACTGCTGATAAAAGCCGTTTCACTTTTGTGAAGCGGCTTTTTCCGTTATTTTATCTCTTATAAAAGCATATATTTATCAAAAAGGCAGGAGGTTTGTTATGACAAAAACAGACATTATAAAAAAATGTGCAGCATATATACTTTTTTCTCTTGTGCTTATCCTTATATGCTTTTTGCTCTTCATTTATTTTGAATCAAGTCAAAGAGATGCGGCCGCGGAAGGCTCTACCGCCGCTGATGTAACCCCATACCCCCAAATCATTCTTGACCCAGGACATGGCGGTGAGGACGGAGGATGTGTCGGAAAGAACGGAGTAACGGAAAAAGAACTAAATCTTGCTCTATCGAAAAAAACATACTCTCTTTTGTCGTTTGCCGGACTCAGCCCTGTAATGACAAGAACAGATGACCGACTGCTGTACGACAAATATAACGATCTGACCAACTACAAAGGGAAAAAGAAGTTATTTGATGTAAAAAACAGAGTAAGATTTACCGAGGAATTTTCCTCACCGATATTTGTCAGCATTCACATGAACGCATTTCCAGATAACAAATACAGCGGTACTCAGATATATTACTCTCAAAACAACAGCTTCAGCAAAAAACTGGCTGAAAATCTGCAGTCAGCGGTAAAAGAGCAACTGCAAAGTGATAATGACCGAGAAATTAAAAAGGCAGGCTCATCGATTTACGTTCTTGACAGACTAAGCTGTCCGGCAGTTCTTGTTGAATGTGGATTTCTGTCAAACGAGAAGGAATGCGCTCTTCTTTGTGAAGATGAGTATCAGAAGAAAATGGCTGTAGTTATATGTGCGTCGATTCTAAATTTCTCCGAAGAATATGTAAATCAAGGATGACAACTTGACCCATGATTTCTTTTATGTTATAATTACAGCAAAAGGATGTTATATTTCGGAGGAAAGTGATGAAGGGTGTAAAGACTGTATACAACTGTACCGAGTGCGGATATGAAACACCGAAATGGTTTGGTAAATGTCCCTCCTGCGGCGCGTGGAACTCCGCCGTTGAGGATGTCGTTGACACCGCTCCCGCCTCCTCCGCAAAAGCGGCAGTCTCACGTTATTCTGCTCTTTCCCCCACTGAAAACTCTGCCGTACCCTACAGTGAGCTTGAGCTACCGGAATATATGCGTATATCAACAGGTGTGGGGGAGCTTAACCGTGCACTGGGCGGCGGTCTTGTCAACGGCTCGGTGGTGCTTCTGTGCGGTGAACCGGGAATCGGTAAATCCACCCTTCTTATGCAGATATGCAACGCTCTCGGTCAGGAGAACAAGGTGCTGTACGTATCCGGAGAGGAATCCAGAGGACAGCTTAAGCTAAGAGCCAAAAGACTTAATCTTTCAGGCAAAAATCTCTTTATCCTTACAGACACAAACGTAGGAAATATTACTGCTCAGATAGAGAAGATCAAACCCGATATAGTTATTATCGACTCGGTACAGACAATGTACAGTGACAGTATAAATTCTGCTCCCGGCAGTGTTTCTCAGGTTAGAGAAACGGCTCTTTCCTTTATCAGCATTGCAAAGAATAACGGTATATCATTCCTTATGGTCGGACACGTAAATAAAGAAGGAGGCATTGCAGGTCCCAAGGTGCTTGAGCATATGGTAGATGCGGTAATGTACTTTGAGGGCGAAAGACGCCAGTCCTACAGGATCATCAGAGCTGTCAAAAACAGATTCGGCTCAACTAACGAGATCGGTGTTTTTGAAATGACGGAAAACGGTCTTGAAGAGGTAGAAAACCCGTCGGAAATGTTGCTGTCCGGACGGCCGCTCGGTGTTTCCGGCAACTGTACCGTCTGCGTGATGGAGGGTACACGTCCTATCATTGCAGAGATCCAGGCCCTTGTAACGCCTACCTCCTTTCCCGCCCCCAGAAGAACAGCCACAGGTCTTGATTATAACAGAATGTGCCTGGTTCTGGCAGTTCTTGAAAAGAGACTTGGGCTTCGTTTTTCAACAAGCGATGCATATATGAATATCGTCGGCGGACTTCATATAGACGAGCCGGCAGCAGATCTTGCAGCTGCTCTTGCTCTCGTATCCAGCTTTAAGGATATACCCGTTCCACAGAACGTTCTTGCGATCGGTGAGATAGGGCTTGCGGGTGAATGCCGTGCGGTATCCTTTATTGAACAGCGGGTCAAAGAGGCCGCGAGACTTGGTTTCAATAGGGTCATTATTCCCGACAAAAACGCAGAAAAGCTGAAAAAACTCACTCCGGATATTGATATCCTCCCGGCAAAGAGTATTTTTGAAGCGATACAGATCTTAAGTCAGAATAAACAATAAAACAAAAAGACATTTACATGGAATTTTTATTTCTGTGCGAATGTCTTTTTTATTGACATAAAACAGTAAAAATAGTATAATAATGAAAATGAGAACAATTCTCAAATTGGAGTAGAAAAATGAAAAGAAGCTCATATAATACCACTGCAAGAAAAGCTCTCATTGAGTTTTTCAAAACCAACAAAGATAAACAATTTACCTCACGTGAGGTATCCGAGCATTTCGTCTACAGCGGTGCTCCCGGTAAAAGCACTGTATACAGACAGCTTTCCGATTTGTGCCGTGACGGAGTAATCAAGCGATATTCTGCAAACGGAGGTGCTCCGCTGTATCAGTATTTTTCTGAGAGCGGCTGTGCTGACCATTTTCATATGAAATGTACCGGGTGCGGAAAGCTGTTCCATCTTGAATGTAATGAAATGGCAGTACTTGCCGAGCATATAAGTCATACTCACAGCTTCTCTATTGACAAAAGGAACACTGTGCTGCTCGGAAGATGCAGTAAATGTGCAATGGGTGAAAAAATATGAGAAGGTATCTTTCTTTTAGCCTCGCATTACTTATCTGCCTTACCGCTCTGTTATGCAGCTGTTCCGGAACAGAAGAAAAAAAGGACGACGGAAGGTTAAATATCATTACCACCGTTTTCCCGTTATATGATCTCGCCCGAGCTGTCGGCGGAGACTGTGTATCGGTAACCAATCTTCTTCCTCCGGGCGGTGATTCTCATTCATTTGAACCAACGCCCAAGGATATTGTGAATATTAAAAACTGCGATCTGTTTATCTACATCGGCGGAGAATCTGACGCTTATATCAGAGATATACTTTCCTCTCTTGATAAATCCCCTAACACTCTGGTTATGACCGATCACATTCCGCTGTCCCCTCTCCATACAAATGAAGATCACAACCACGCAAATGACGGGATACTGCTTGACGAGCATATCTGGACTTCACCCGAGAACTGCAGGACTATCTGCCGGGTGATAAAGGACAAGCTGTGCGAAATAGACCCGGACAAGGGAGAAATCTACACGAAAAACGCAAGCGTTACCGACAGCAAGCTAATGCAGCTTGATTCTGAAATCCGGGCGTTTGCCGACAGCATCGGGAACAAGGTGCTGATATTTGGAGACAGATTTCCGTTTCTCTATTTTGCAGAAAGATACGGATTTGAATATTATTCCGCTTTTCCCGGTTGTGGCGGACACAGCGAGCCAAGTGCCGCCACAGTATCCTCACTTATAGAAACCGCAGAGAAGCTCGGTGTATCTGCCATATTCTATACAGAAACTTCAAGCGGTAATGCCGCAAGGTCTATCGCAGAGCATACAGGTACCAAGGCAGTAATGCTTCATTCCTGCCACAATATCACCGCAGAAGAATACAAAAGCGGTGTAACCTATATCTCTCTTATGGAAAATAATCTTAAAACACTCAAGGAGGCATTCTCAGTTGTCGCTGATTAACTGTAAAAACATAACTCTTTCCTATGAAAACAAAACAGTAATAAACGATCTGTCCTTTGATGTGTCTGAGGGTGATTACCTATGTGTAGTCGGAGAAAACGGTTCGGGAAAAAGCACTCTGATAAAGGCACTTCTCGGACTTAAGCCGCTGTCAGGGGGATCTATCACTCTGGGTGACGGACTTACGAAAAACGAGATAGGATATCTTCCGCAGCAGTCAAGCGTACAGAAGGACTTTCCCGCAAGCGTATATGAGGTGGTTCTTTCCGGTACTCTGAATTCCTCCGGTCTCTTTCCCTTTTACAAAAAAAGT
>JAFQUL010000006.1 GCA_017408535.1 Clostridia bacterium | reverse complement strand
TATCTATAAGCAGGTCTGCAAGATAGGGAATGGATATCGCACCCGCACCTGCAACGATAAACAGGAATGCGGAATAAAAGATGGATATCATAACTGAGGTCTTTCTCGGAATTCTGAGCATATGTCTTCTCCTTGCCTGTCATTTTCTCTCTGTGTGATTTCATAATACACCATATGTGATTGTTTGTCAAGAACTTTTTATCGTTTTTCGATAATTTTTTCTTGAAATTCAAAATATGTAACTTAGAATGCAATTTTCTCCGCACCATTTTCACCGGCAGAAATAATAAATTTCACCAAAAAACCTCACTTACCGACTGTATCATTCTGTATATAACACAGTTGTCAATTTTCCCCTGTTGTGCTATACTTAATAAGCGTTTTCTACTATATTATATTTACATATATCATTCGGAGGAAAAATGAAGGATCTTCGACCCGCCCTGTTCCTATCACTTAAAGGGTACACAAAGAAACAGCTTATAAGTGATATTATCGCCGGTATAATCGTCGCGATAATCGCGCTTCCCCTCTCCATTGCTCTCGCTCTTGCATCGGGAGTAGGACCCAAGGAGGGTCTGTACACCGCTATCGTTGCAGGCTTTCTTATCTCCTTTTTCGGCGGCAGCCGTGTGCAGATAGCAGGACCTACTGCCGCATTTGCCACCATCGTCGCGGGAATAGTTGCCAAGAACGGTATGTCCGGTCTTATGCTGGCCACCATTATGGCAGGTATCATTCTGATACTGATGGGACTTCTCCGTCTCGGAAATCTTATCAGATTTATCCCCTACACCATAACCACCGGCTTTACCGCAGGTATTGCTGTAACCATTCTGGTAGGTCAGTTCAAGGACTTCTTCGGCGTCAGCTATTCCGACAAGCCTATTGAGACAATTGAAAAGCTGGAGGCGTTCTTTGGCAACATATCCACCGTTAATCTCTCCGCTGTGCTCATCGGTCTGCTCAGCCTTGCGATACTTATCGTCTGGCCGAAGATCAAATACCTTAACAAGATCCCCGGCTCTCTTATCGCAGTTCTTATAGGCAGTGCGATAGTAGCGCTCACCGGTATAAACGTAAACACCATAGGTGATCTTTACACCGTCAGCAGTGCTCCCCCTATGCCCACTCTCCCCGTCTTTGACCTTGCGCTCATCCGCAACGTAGCACCCGATGCATTTACCATCGCTATTCTTGCGGGTATCGAGTCGCTTCTCTCCTGCGTAGTAGCAGACGGTATGATCGGTACAAAGCACAACTCCAATACCGAGCTTATCGCTCAGGGTATCGGTAATATCGGCTCTGCCTTCTTCGGCGGTATTCCCGCCACCGGTGCTATCGCACGTACCGCCGCCAACATAAACAACGGCGGACGTACCCCCATTGCAGGTATAATTCACGCAGTAGTTCTTCTCATCACACTTGTACTTCTTATGCCCTACGCCGCTCTTATCCCCATGCCGGTAATTGCCGCTATCCTCTTTGTGGTAGCTTACAATATGTGTCAGTGGAGACCCTTTGTAAAGATAATCAAAACCGCACCCAAGAGCGACATTATCATTCTTGTTACCACCTTCCTTCTCACAGTTATCTTCGACCTTGTAGTAGCTATCGCAGTCGGAATAGTTCTTGCCTGCGTGCTCTTTATGAAGAGAATGAGCGACCGCACCGAGGTCATCAAATTTGAGGCGGTCTGCGACGCCCCTGAAGAGATCATTCCCGAGGGTACGGCGGTATACGAGATCACCGGTCCTCTCTTCTTCGGTGCTGCCGACAAGCTGGCAGAGATCACCGCTGACGGGGACATTAACTGCGTGATCCTGCGTATGAGAAGTGTGTCTGCCATTGACATCACCGCAATGAATGCCCTTGAAAAGCTTCACGGACGTCTTACGGATGACGGCAAGACTGTCCTTCTCTCTCACGTAAACGAGCAGCCTACGAAGATAATGAAGAAAAACGGATTCGACAAGAAGATTGGAGATAATAACTTCTATCCCCATATCGAAGACGCACTTAAGGCCGCATCTGAGAGTCACGAATAATATATAATATAAAAAAGGAACAGTCCCGTAAAGGCTGTACTCTATAGGACAGTTTTTAATTTCAATAGGAAATAGTACCTACCGACAGGAAAAGGACAGAGAATGCTTTCTGCACTCTCTGTCCTCTTTTCTCTGCAAGCACTGCATTTATGGTTACAAATGCATATAGTGAAATATTTTGCTCCGCAAAATGTGAAATAACGCTCTATCG
>JAFQUL010000059.1 GCA_017408535.1 Clostridia bacterium | reverse complement strand
TGGCACTGGGGGACAGCGGCGGAGGGGTCAGACAGGTTCAGTATTTTCTTGACTATATATCACGGTTCGAGGCGGCAGTGCCGGGTGTTACCCGGGACGGGATATTCGGAGAGAGAACGAGAGATGCCGTTATCGCATTTCAGCGTCAGTACGGTCTTGACCCTGACGGAATAGTGGGAGAGAGGACCTATTATAAGCTGTATGATGTCTACAGAGGCATGCTTGCGGCGTCAGACCTTTCACTTTCCCCGGGAACTGTACTGCCTTTCCCTGGTTACGTGCTTACTACCGGACAGGAGGGACTGTACGTAAGGGCTCTGCAGAGCTATCTTAACTTTATTGCAGAGACTTATCCCGAACTGCCCACAGTACCGGAGACCGGAATATTCGGTGAGCTGACCCGTGAGGCAGTGGAGGCTTTTCAGCGGTTTTTCGGTATAAGCGCACCTGACAGATACGGCACGGTCACTCTCTCTGACTGGGAGTATATAACAGAAACGTATCTTGAACTTTACAGATCCCGAATGGGTGCGGAGGGACAGTTCCCGGGATATAACCTGGGGTAAGGAGGAAATATGTACGATATTAGCCAAAGGAGCGAGGCTATACGGGAGCTTCAGAGATATTTAAGGACTATTGAGGGCGGCAGAGCCGAGCCGTCGCAGGTAACTGTAGACGGAGTATACGGTGACAGCACAAGAAGAGCGGTAAGAGAACAGCAGGCAAGGGCGGGGCTTCCCGTAACCGGCATCACCGACAGAAGGACCTGGGATGAGATATATCTTGAATATCTTGCCGTTATAAGTGCGGTACCTCTGCCCCTTTACGTTTTTCCGCTTTCGCCTGACGTTTATTCTATTCTGCCCGGAAGCGGCGGTGCACCGGTACGGTTTCTCAAGCTCATACTATCTGAGCTGACTCAGTATTATGACTTTGCACCTATACCTGACAGCGATATTTATGACAGCGAGACAGAGGCGGCAATAAGATATTTTCAGCGTATCAACGGCCTTGGTGAAACGGGAGAAGCGGATATCGAGACCCGTAACCGCCTGGTATCGGAATATAACAGGATAATCACAAGGTACAGCGGCTGATGGGATATTTTCCTCTCTCCCGGACAGAATAATACAGAGCGAGGAGGGGTGCGAAATAAAGAAGAAAAACAAAAGACTGCGGCGGGTGCTGAGCGAGTGCTTTATTCTGCTCCTCGGCGGCATACTGTTCGGTGCATCTGTAAACCTCTTCTTTTTGCCGGGGGAGATAGTTCTCGGCGGTGTTACCGGTGTGGCGACTACGGTAAATATACTGACGGGTCTGCCCGTCGGATTTATGATCATTTTGATAAACCTACCGCTTCTGCTTTGCGGGTGGATATTTCTTGGGCACGGCTTTGTGCTTCGGGCTTTGACAGGAGTGGCGGTGACAGGGATCACCTCGGATATTCTCACTTTTTTGCCTACAAGTGTAAGTGATCCGCTGCTCTGTGCCATTCTCGGCGGTGTGACTATGGGTGTGGGATGCGGCCTTATGTTCTCCCGTGACTATACCACGGGAGGAACGGATATTATTGTGTGGCTCATCCGCCGCAAAACCAGACTGCTTTCGACCGGTGTTCTTATTACCGTTATAGACTCGGCCGTGGTGCTGGGCTCCGCTGTTGCTCTCAGAAGCTCAGAGGGTATATTTTATTCCGCGGTAGCACTTTTCTTCTTTACCGTGTCTCTTGACTACGTTATGCGAGGGAGCGAAAGAGGAAAACTGGCATTTATCTTTTCTGATAAAAGCGAGGAGATCTGCAGTCTTATCTCAGAGGAGCTGGAGAGGGGAGTATCTCTCCTTTACGGCAGAGGCTGGTACAGCGACAAGGATAGGGCAGCGGTGGTGTGTGCCATACGGAAAAATGAAGGGAGGAGACTCTCTCTGCTTATTGAGAAAGCAGACCCCTCTGCCTTTGTTGTGTTTACCGATGCATCTGAAATAAGAGGCCTCGGCTTTAAGGGCAAAGAAAACGGAAAATAAAAAAATTACTGATGTAAAAATATTTCCCTTGATTAAAAGGAAAATATGTGATATAATAACGTAGTATTCATTATTGACTGCGTAATAAGGTCATACCAGCCGGGAAAGTAGCGGCATCCTGTACCTGAAATCCGCTATAGCAGGGGTGGCTTCCCGTTTTGAGGGCTGGGTCTTTATATATCGCCGTAGTGTCTCGTGTTGAAGAATGGGTCCTGCGCAATCGGAGGCTGTGAACCATGTCAGGTGGGGAACCAAGCAGCATTAAGCGGTTTATCTGATGTGCCGCGGGGGTGCCTGTTCCGAGCGTGAATTGCGGTATGAGTATAGAGATGCTTGCTCGATTTTCGGGTGTATGGCCTTGTTACGCAGTCAATTTATTATAGGACGGTAAAACGGCATAAGGGAGGTAGAAAATGCATCAGGCTCTTTACAGAAAATGGCGCCCCAGATCATTTAGTGAGGTGTGCGGGCAGGATCATATTACCTCGGTGCTGAGATACGAGGTGGCGGAGAACAGACTGTCACACGCATATCTTTTCTGCGGCTCGAGAGGAACGGGTAAGACCACCTGTGCCAAGCTTCTCTCTAAGGCGGTAAACTGTCTTGATCCTCACGACGGCAATCCCTGCGGTGTATGCTCCGCTTGCCGTGCTATCGACTCGGGCGCGACTACAGACGTTGTGGAAATGGATGCCGCATCCAACAACGGTGTCGATTATATCAGAGATATCAGAGAAGCGGTGGTGTATACCCCCGCAGATATGAAATACAGAGTGTATATCGTAGACGAGGTGCATATGCTGTCATCAGGTGCGTTCAACGCATTGCTGAAGACCCTTGAAGAGCCTCCGTCACACGTTATATTCATCCTTGCCACAACTGAGCTTCACAAGCTCCCGGCGACTATAATTTCCCGCTGTCAGCGTTTTGACTTCAGGCGCATACCTTCCTCTGTCATCGTTGACCGGCTTAAGCATATTTCCGATGCGGAGGGTATCCTCATTGACGATGATGCGGCGGCGATAATCGCCAAGCAGAGCCGCGGCGGTATGAGAGATGCGGTCAGTATGCTTGAGCTGTGTGCAGGCGGACGTGAAAGGGTTACGGCGGAGGCGGTATCCGAGTCGCTCGGTGTATCCTCCCGCGAGCTTGTTGCAGAGCTTGCAGCCGCTATAGCTGACAGAAATATCGGAGAGTGCTTTTCCGTTATCGGACGGGCAGAAAATTCCTCGGTGGACATTTCTGTTTTCTGGCAGACTCTTACCGAGTTTTTCCGTGATATGATAATAATAAAGAGTTTCCCCCGCGGCGGCGGATATCTTGAGCTTACCGCCTCTGAGGAAGAGGAGTGCCGCCGAATAGCAGACAGTTACACTCTTGAGCGGCTTATCGCCAACGCAAGAGAGCTTGACGACTGCGGGGCGAGAATGCAGAGAAGCAGCTCTCGCAGACGGATATGCGCTGAGATGTCGGCGGTGAGAATGTGCGACGACAGTCTTGACGATTCTCTTGCTACTCTTACTGCAAGGGTCTCCGCCCTTGAGGAGAGAATAATGAATATCAAATCAGCACCCCAGAGCACAGCTTCCGAAAAGCCCGCGGCAAAGCCCGTTGAAGCGGCCTCTGTGCCTAAGAGCGAGCCTGCTCCCGGTGTTACGGTCAAAAAAGCGGAGGAGCGAGCCCCTGCTACAGCTGCTGAGCCGCCTGCGGCGGCAAAGAAGGCCTTTACCGCTATCTCCTCCTGGCCCGAGGTCATTGACCGCATATCGCAAAAAAACAAGGCTGTCAGCAGCTTCCTTACCGGTACGGTAGCAATGAGCGACGGCGACAGATATATGATACGTGTAAAGAATGCTTTTGCCATGAGTATGCTTGAAAAGCCGGAAACTCTCGCACTTATTGCAGAGTCTCTCGGCTCTGTGGTAGGCAGCGGTGTTACCCCGGGTCAGGTCATCATCCGTACTGCGGACGCACCTAAAAAGAGCGGCGGAGATATTCTTTCCGAGTTTAACTGATATAACAAAAATAAACTATAATTTAATTAATTTACGGAGGGTAAAAAAATGGATCTTAAGGGTACAAAAACCGAGAAAAATCTGCTTGAGGCGTTCGCCGGCGAGAGTCAGGCAAGAAACAAGTATACATACTTCGCCTCTGTTGCAAAGAAAGAGGGCTATGAGCAGATAGCCGCTATTTTCGAGGCTACCGCCAACAATGAGAAGGAGCACGCAAAGCTTTGGTTCAAGGCTCTGGGCGAGCTTGGCGATACTGCCGCAAACCTTCTTCACGCCGCTGAGGGTGAGAACTACGAGTGGACCGATATGTACGACCGTTTTGCAAAGGACGCAGAGGAGGAGGGCTTTACTGCTCTTGCTGCTCAGTTCCGTATGGTTGCCGCTATCGAGAAGACCCACGAGGAGAGATACCGCAAGCTGCTGAACAACGTTGAGGTCCAGGCTGTGTTTGAAAAGAGCGAGGAGACTATCTGGGAGTGCCGTAACTGCGGCCATCTTATCATGGGCAAGAAGGCTCCCGAGCTTTGCCCCGTGTGCAAGCACCCGAGAAGCTATTTCGAGGTTAGAAAAGAAAACTATTGATTTGTTCGGAGTGCCGGAGCTGTGCCTAGCTTCGGCATTTCCCTTATAGAGAAAAGGGAGGAGGAGCGGAGATGATAAAAAAGTGTATCAGCATTAATTCAGTTAAAAGAGACGAATACTGCAGAATATACGGTATACTCTCCGAGTCCTCACGATGTGCCATCGACCGTAAGAAAAACCCCGATGACAGGATGCTTTCCCTCTGCGGAGAGCTGCTGGCACGGCGCTGTGTATCAGAGCTGAGCGGGGCTGACGAGACTAAAGTTATGATAGTAAAGGATGATCTCGGTAAGCCGCTTGTAAAGGATATCCCGTTGTACGTGAGCATCAGCCATTCGGGGGAGTATGCGGCCGCCGTCGCCTCACCTTCTCCTGTGGGAATAGATATCGAGAAGATCCGGCCTGTCCGTCTCGGTATGGCGGCAATGATATGTACAGAGGATGAGCGCGAAGATATCTTCGGCTCGTTAAATATCCCTTCTGATGAGGATATAGAAGAGACCGAGAGAGAAACGCTGTCTCTTAAACTTCTGAGATTATGGACCCTTAAGGAAGCGTATCTCAAGGCTATCGGAACGGGACTTGCGGGAGGACTCAGATCGGTATCCTTTAAGACCGTGGGCTCAGATATAATCGGCCCCGTCGGATATACCTTTTCGTCAGAGATGTCCCCCGCGGGTTATATAACCTCTGTGTGCATAAAGGAATAGATCATGGGGGTGTCGCGTTAAGCGATCACCCCCCACGAAAATCTCTCCGAAAGGAGAAATTTTCGTAAATTACGAAGTAATTTGATGCGGACGTTTGATGTTTTTGGGCATTTCAATGCCCAAAATGGCGGTTTTCAGACCGCCAAATCAAACTCCACGG